>DASVCM010000774.1:0-4095 GCA_036381635.1 Lacipirellula sp. | reverse complement strand
CGCTCTTTCTCGGGATGGACTGCGAGATTGAGGTTTACCCCGTGATGGTGCTCGAAGATCTGATGAAAGCTGAATCGGCGATCACGGCGGCGGTGCAAAAATACGGCTAAGCATCTTCGACCGCCCACCGCGCTCGTCGTCCGCGCCCGGCTCCGCCACCAGGGAGCGGGGCGCATTTACTCGCTATTCAAGGTCAACGTTGAGAAACGCTTCGGCGAGATCCAGACCGGCCGGCACACCCGCCTCGGCGGCACGTCGCGTCAGACGAGCGTGCAAGCCGCCGGGGAAGGCGCTCACCTGCGAGACGTGCTGTTTGAGCGCCTCGATCTTCCGCTCGAAGACCGGCGCAATGTCGACGAACGTATCCGGCCGGTCACTGCCGAAAAGGAGCGCCCGGCCGACCGAGTACGGCTCCAGCCCAGCCGCCGCCTGCTCCGGAAAGAAGGTCGCCAGTCGCGTCGCCGGAAAAGCGGCGTGCAGCGCCGCGAAGCCGGTCGCCCGGTGGTCGGGATGCTGCCGGTAGAGCCGCGTAAGCGGATCGTGCGTCACGATCAGGTCGGGCTGAAAGCGCCGGATTTCCGCGACGATCTTGCCACGTAAATCGAGCGTATCGAAGACTTCGCCGTCAGTCAGCCGCAGAAAGCTGACGCCGGAAACGCCGAGCAGCCGCGCCGAAGCCTCCTGTTCCGCCTCGCGCACCCGCGTGAAGACGAGCGGATCGAGCGTCGGATCGGGCATCCCCTTGTCGCCCGACGTAACGACCACGTAGCGCACCTCCGTGCCCGCCGCGATCCAGCGTGCGACGGTGCCGCCGCAGGCGAAATCGGGGTCGTCCGGATGCGCCCCCACCACGAGCACGCGTGATACCGCTGGCAAATCGCTCACACCAGTCTCCTCCACTCAACCAGTCCGCTCTCCCGCGAGATTGTAGAAAGCATGCAACTCAACCGCAAGGCGATGCCTGAGCCCCAAGCGACGCCATACACTGACGATTGACAAACAATGCCACCAGTATATATATACGGAATCATGAAGCTGTCGGGAACTGCCGCATTGATCAATCACCAACCCGTCAGACGTTTGCGGCTGGCGGCCATTGCGTTGCTGGCGGCTCTCACGCTGCTCGGCGGTTTCGGCATCTTCGCGCAGTCAGGCGCCACCAATCTGCCGCTGGACCCGCCGAACGGTGGTGACGACTGGCTCCCCGACCTACCGGGCATGGTCGACACCTATCCCCCGGTCGTCGCCTATGTCGATGGGCACGCGATCGCCGGCAAGACTCTGGCATTCCGTGTGTATGCGCTGGAGCAAAGCCAGGCTCCAAACGTCGATAAATCGCATCCGGTGCGCGACGCGCTACATGGTGCCATCCAGGATCAGATCTTGATCGACCACGCGCCAGACTACGGCATCACTGTCTCATACGATGAAGCGCGGGCCGAAGCCCAGCGACAGAAGGCGCTGGCGCTCAGCAGTCCGCAGGGCCTCGCGGCTCTCGCCCCGCTCGCGAAACAGCTCGGCGTGAGCGCCGACGACTACTTCGACCTGCCAACCGTCATCCAGGGCTACCGCCTGGGGATAATACTCGGCGAGATGCGACAATATATCTTGCAGCGTGCGCCGATAACGCCGCAACGTAACTCTCCATCCGGGGAACAGGCCGCACTCGATGCGTTCGTCGACGGCATTCACGCCAATGTGCGGATCGTGATCGACGTGCCGTAGTCCCGGCCCCCACACTCGCCGGGCGATGTAGACTTGAACCTCTTCCGCCAGAACGGTCGATCGAAGTGAGGTCTGCATGCCGGAATCACGATCACCGCACAAACCACCGCCGGAGATGCTCGGGCATTACCAGGCGGGCGTCGAGAACGGCCGCCTCGCCGTTGGCAGCGGTAATCTGGAGATGGAACGGACGCGCGAGATCATCCGGCGCTTCCTGCCACCGCCGCCGGCCGTCATTGCCGATATCGGCGGCGGACCGGGCATATACTCCGGCTGGCTGGCACGGCTCGGCTACGAAGTGCATCTGATCGACCCGGTGCCGCTGCATGTCGAACAGGCGCAGGAACGCTCGCGCGCCCAGCCGGAGGCGCCGATCGCCTCGGTGCAGGTTGGCGATGCGCGCCAGGTCGAACGCGACGACACGAGTGTTGCGGCGGTGCTGCTCCTCGGCCCGCTCTATCACCTGACCGAGCAGGCCGATCGGATCGCGGCGCTGCGCGAAGCTGGCCGCATCACCCAGCCGGGCGGCCATATCTTCGCGGCCGCCATATCGCGCTTTGCCTCACTGCTCGATGGGCTCGATCGCGGCTTCATTGCCGATCCGGCGTTCCGCGACATCATGGCGGAGGATCTGCGCAACGGCCAGCACCGCAATCCGGAGTACACGCCGCATTATTTCACCACCGCCTATTTCCACCGGCCCGAGGAGTTACGCGCCGAATTTGAAGCGGCGGGATTGCGGCATTTACAAACGCTTGCCGTCGAGGGCCCAGCCGCTTACATCCAACGCGTCGTTGACCAGTGGGACGACCCCGACTGGCGCCAACAGGTACTCGCCGTCCTGCGTCGCATCGAGGATGAACCGGAGCTGATCGGTGCCAGCCCGCACCTGCTCGCCATCGGACAGGTGCCGGTTCTCTAACGGGGTATCTCGCGCAGAGACGCAGAGTTCTTGATAGAGAAAATCTCTGCGTCTCTGTGCGAGTTATTTCTCTTCGCTGCGAATGCCCTGCCAGATCGTTGAGATGAGTGCTTCGAGCCTGGCGGGCAGGTCGGCCGGCTCCGGCAGTCGAAAGAGCACCGCGAAGATCGCCGTGCCGGCGACCATGTTCATGACGACATCGAGTTTGGCGTCGGCACGCACGTCGCCGCGCTCGATGCCCCGCTTCAAGAGCTGCTTGCCGATCTCCTGCCGTTTCGCGATCAGATTCGTCCAAACAATCTCCAGCAGTTCCGGGTCGCTCACGGCGGCCCCCGCCACCCGGCCGATCATCGGACCGAGCGCCGTCGAGAGCGAGACACGCGCGAAATCACGGACCAACAGTACGAAGTCATCGCGTGTGTTGCCGGTGTCGGGGATATTCACGTCGTCATCGATTGAGCCGAGCGCCGCGGCGACCAGTTCGCGTTTCGATGACCAACGCCGGTAGATCGTCGCCTTGCCGACTGCGGCACGCGCGGCGACGGCTTCGATGCTCATGCCGTCGAAGCCGTCCTCTACCAGGAGTTGCAGCGTCGCGTCGAGAATCGCCTGGCGCGCCCGGGCGCTGCGTGGGCGCCCGGGTCGCTTGTGGCCCAGATTCGTTTTCGTGCGGTCGGTCATCGGCGCCAACCGCCCATCTCCGGCACACGCGCGTCTTCACGCACTGGCGTCTCTTCGGCATCGTACTCGGCGGGAACCTCCTCGGCCGGCAGGAAGGCGAGTGAGACAAGTGCGCCGAAGAGTGCCACGGCGGCCGCCGCGATCAGTGTGACGTTCATGGCGTCGATGAAGGCGTGGTTGGCACTGCTCGCCAGAAACTGGCCGTTGGCTCCGCCGATCCGACGTGCCACTTCCAGCGCGGCGCCGATCGAATTACTCACCAGCGAGGATTGCGGCTGCGGCAAGGCCGAGGCGAACGTGCCGACATGGTTCGTATAGCTGGTCGAAAGCACGCTGCCGAGCACCGCGACGCCCAGCGCGCCGCCGACCTGACGCATCGTATCGTTCATGGCCGAGCCGACTCCGGCGTTCTCGCGTGGGATCGAGCCCATGATCGAGTCGGTGGCCGGGGCCATCGTCAGCCCCATGCCGAGCCCGATGAGCGGCAGGCTGAGGCCGATGAATTCGTACCCGCTCGTCATCGTTGTGCGCGACATCAGGAAGAGCCCGGCCGCGACAATCGTTAGACCACCCGCCACCACGAGCTTGCTCCCGAGCAGCTTCACCAGACGCACGCTGGCCGGAGCGCCGATCAGGATGCCGAGCGCCACCGGCACGATGCGCAGCCCCGCGTCCAGCGTGCCGTAGCCGAGCACGAACTGCAGGTACTGCGTCAGGAAGAACATCGAGCCGAAGAGGGCGAAGAAAACGAGTGCGATCGACAGGCT
>DASVCM010000773.1:0-4391 GCA_036381635.1 Lacipirellula sp. | reverse complement strand
ACCTCTCAATCATTGGTGACGATTGGAGCATAACGAAAGTGGCCGCCGATCAGCAGGTCCCGGGCCACGAAAAAACCGCCTCGCCGAACCATGGAGGGCATGCTCCAGGGCCCGGCAAGGCGGTCGAATGTCGCCTTGATTCTGAGGGGAATGGACTATTCAGTCGCCACGCCGAGACGATCCTCTTCCTCCTCTTGAATGATGATGTGCGGCGTGACCATCATCATCAGGCTGTCCGTTTCGCGGCCGATGCCGACGTTGCGGAACAATCGGTCCACATACGGCACCTTGCTGAGCAGCGGAACGCCGAACTCGTTGCGGCCTTCAACAAGCCGTTTGATGCCGCCGAGGAGGACCGTACCGCCGTCCGGTACGCTCACCGTCGTGCTGACGGTGATGACTTCGAAGGTCGGCAGCTGCACCGTGGTGCCGCTGCGCGTCACCTCTTCGGCGTCTTCCTCGGACTCGTCATTACCGTCGTCGTCGTCATCTGTAGTGCTTTCAGAAGTCGAAGTCGTCTCCGAACCTTCGAACGTGAATTCTTGCACTTCTCCGATCTGGCTGAAGAACGGCACGAGCGTCAGTCGCACGTATCGCCGATCGTCCGAGACGACGGCCTGCACCGAGAGCATTGTGCCTTCAGACAGTACCACGATGACCGGCTGTTGAGCAGCCGCGAATTCGCCGACCACCGGGATTACGCTGATCACGAAGGGTCGGAACGCCGCGTCGACAACTTGGGCCTGCTGACCGTTAAAGAGCGTCACCTTCGGAGCTTGCAGCACGTTCGCCCGGCGGTCGCCTTGCGAAGCATTGATCATGAAGAACGCTTCGATGTCGCTGAGAATCGCGAAGCCGAACGTGCCCACGTCCACTGGCGTGCCGAACTGCGGCGTCGACAAGCCGAAGCTGCCTTGGCGAAACGGCAGATCGAGATCGACCGTATAGTTCGTATTGATGGCATTCTGCGGTATGTCGCCAACGTTGATGCCCACCGTGTTGCTCGGCGTGTTGTTGAGCACCGTCTGGTTGCCCACAAGGCCGCCGTTATAGGTGGCGGCAGTAAGGTTCGAGTTGTTACGGACGTTGAAATCGAAATCAACGCCGATCCGCTCGAAGAAGCTGTCGGTAAGCCGAATGAACCGGACCTCGATAGTTACCTGCAGATCCTGCAGACGGCGAAGTTGCTCAAGCAAATCCGCAATCTGCTCATGGACTCGCTGCGTCTGGCTGACGACCAGGCTAAGGTTCGTCGGGAACGGCTGGATCTCGCCTTCGCCGGTGCCGTTTTCCATCCAGCTTTCGTGCTCGACGGTGGAAACGATCAGATCGATGAGCGAATCAAAATCGGCCGCCGCCGCGCCGCCCAAGCCGCCCGGACCGCCGGCGCCGCCGCTGGAGAACGGAACGCTGCCGCCGCCGACGCCCATCTGCTGGGCGTTGATATTCTTGTTCGCAAGCGGCCCGGCCACTTGGCCGGGTTGATTGCCGGCGACCACCGCGATCGGTCCTCCCACGCCGCCGTGGGGGCCAAAGGCGCCCATGGCTGAGTAGGCGTCATTGATGAGCCCTTGCAGGCCCATATTGTTCGTCGGCACGAAGTTGGGGATCGGCACCACCAGGTCGCCGACCGGATAGACCTCTGTGTACACCTCGCCGTCGCGGATCTGCTCGCTGGTGACCTTCAGCACTTCATCCTTGATCGTGTACGTCAGGTGGAGGGGCTCGAGGATCAACGTTAGCGCGCTCTTGAGCGACACTGGCTGGCTCAGATTAAACGTGACCGGTACGTCGCTGCGGACCCCCTCGTGGCTCAGGCCGCGCGGATCGATGTGGATATTCACGCCGGCCAGTTGCGAGAGCCCGTCGATGACCTTCGCCAGCGGCACCTCCTCATACTTCGGCAGCACCGGAGTTTGCAGCTTCTGCTCGATTTCCAACTCTTTGATATTGCGACTGGAACCCCGCTCGCTCTGCGACTGGCGATTCTTGATGGCGTCCCAGTTGTCGCCGTACTTGAAAGGAGTGTTCATATCGGCCAGCGCGTCAGCACTCGTTTGTGCGGTGTCGAGGAATGAGTTCGCGACACCCTCTTCCGAAAGCTCCTGGATGTCGTTCATCAGCCGCGTGCGGCGGATCATCTTCGCCTGGTTATTCACCTGCTGGGCCACCAGGTCGTCCGGGTTCATTTCGTAGAGACGATTGGCGACCACTTCGGCCTCGGCGTACCGATGCTCATCAATCAGCTTGTTGAACTGATCGACCATCTCGGCCGTGCGCTGCTGGACCTCGATCTTGACGGCCTGCTTGCGCTCGATCTCGTCCGTAACCTCTTTATTGGCGGCGGCCAGATCCAGCTCGGACTTGTGGTCGCGGATGTACTTCTCGGTTTCCGCGACGCCCATGTCGATGCGGCTGAGGAGCTGAGTCTTCAGGTTCTCGCTGAGCTCAGATTCTTCCACGCGCAGCCGGGCGTCGCCGAGCAGCTTGAGCGATCGATTCGGATCGCTCTCGCGGACCTTTTTGGCCTCGGACTGGATCTTCATGATGTCGGCGGAAAGCTGACGTGCAAGGACCGACTGGCCCGCAAGCGCTGAATCCAGCAGCTCGCCTTCGGGCGCCGCAATCGGCTCCTTCCCGTCGTTGCCGGAGAGCATCTGCAGGTGGCCCTGCAATTTTTGTTGGCTGATCAGATCGAGCTGGTCGCGCTGGTCATAGGCCGCCTTGAACGATTCCAGGGCGCCCGCCCGATCGCCCGACTTCAGCG
This sequence comes from Lacipirellula sp., assembly GCA_036381635.1. GTDB lineage: Bacteria > Planctomycetota > Planctomycetia > Pirellulales > Lacipirellulaceae > Lacipirellula. The sequence goes on along the minus strand of DASVCM010000773.1, from coordinate 1,624 downwards.
CGGCCTCGCCGGCTTCCAGCATCTGGGCGGCGGGGCTGTTGGGAAGCGGCTGCGCGCCATCCGACGGCAGCGGCTGAGGGGCAAATTCCGGAACTTGCGCCATCCGCATCGCGGCATCGATGTCCGATGACGCAGCAGCTTGGGCATACTCGCCGGCGCCCGGCGTGGAAGTGGTAGGCAGTGGTCCGCCGGCAAGCTTGACGCTTGAGCCTTCAAGGGCCGCTTTCTGCAGGTCGAGGGCCAGCCGCGAGGGCCGGTCCTCATGCGGAGCGAATTGCGAGTCGGGCACATTCAGAGCACTGGCCTTGCCTGCCAGTGACTGAGCTTCGGCCAAATTCCCCGCCGCCATGGCCGCGCGGGCTTGGGCCAGCAGTTGAAGCGTCTGAGACTTGGCGTCCGTCGCCGGGGCGTCTTGCCCTTGATCCACGACGGCAATGCCCGACGGCTTCTTACGCCGCTCGGCAATCCGTCGCAGCACGTCTTGCGGCGTGGGGCCGGCGGCGCTTGTGAAGTCCGGATTCAGTTGGTTGGCTTCGTTCGCGGCGCGAGTGGCCGTGTCCAGGTCGTTCCAGCCGAGCAATGCGTCGGCCTGTTTGACCAGGAACCGAGCGTAGCCCACCCGCCAGGCGGCGCCGTTATTGGCGTTGCGAAGTTCGGAAACTTCCTGACACTCGCGAATGGCCGCGGCGACCTTCTGCGGCGAGTCGCCGGGGCCTTCGTACGTCAGCTTGAGCTGCTGGGCCTGGCTGAGGAACTGCTGAGCACGGGGCACGTCGCCCACCGACAGCGCGCGTCGGGCGTCCAGCAAGAACTGGTCGCTGCGGGCACGCTCGGAACCTGCCTCGTCCGGCGCCGCGGCGGGCGCTGCATAACGATCGGTCCCCGCCGGGCGGAACGGGTTCTCGCTGGTCGAAGCTTGCTTCGCTGCGGCCGCGAACGGATCGCTCGTAGCCGGGGCGGTCGTTTCCTCGCCATGCACCATCGACTGGCACGCCAGGATCACGACGGCGGCGGCGCCAGCGAGACTCTTCGATGTCCGTATCAACTCGATTCTCCTTACGAGAGACGACGAGGATTCGCCGTAGGCTCTCCGGTTCGCGACGCCGACGAGAGGGTTTGCGTGTGTGGCCATGGCAATTGGCTCGTAGTTCCAGGGAAGGCGGATTCCGCGTCGGCAAATACCAAAAACAGCGCGCACTGCCAATGCGGATTCCTAGCCGGGCGTCGGGATGTATTGAAAAGCGGGCGGTTAAATACCGCCCCCGGAAAAGCAGGTCAAGGCCACTCGGCAGCGGGGGAGCAAAAAAGGCGGAACCGAGTCGCCAAGCGCCCTGGCGGGCAGGTACTGGCAAGCTCCGCTGCTCGCTGGCAATGGATTCCAGATCGGGAGGGCCCGCGGACTGGGGCGCGCCGCGAAAAAAAGAAAAGGCCGACCTGCATCGCGGATGCAGGTCGGCCCAAGTCGCTGTAGCTGAAGTAACGCTCAGAAGCTATCGCTCGCGGCCGCGATTTTCATTCCGCTCGCGCTGTTGCCGCGCAGCGGCCTCGCTCTGCTCGAGAATGTAGTCAAACGGCCGCACCGATTCCTCATCGGCCAGCTCGTCCTTCAGCCGCAATCGGCCGG
>DASVCM010000772.1:0-3352 GCA_036381635.1 Lacipirellula sp. | reverse complement strand
TCTAGCGTCGCAAAAACTCGTGGATGGCCGGGCCAAGCCCGGCCATGACGACGCTGGATAGGATTATGGCCCTCCTCTTTGCCCGGTAGACGAAGCGGCGACGCTGCCACTATGCTCCGCCCGCGATAAACAGCAGCCGAGAACGGCGCAGCACACGGGAGAACGGCGGTATGAAAGCAGTGGTGTTGGAGAAGCGCGGCAAGGACGGCATTCGCGTCGGTGAGTTTCCCGATCCGAAGCGCCCGCCCGGCAACGCCCTGGTGCGCATCCATGCCTCGGCGCTCAATCACGTCGATCTCTATATGCGCGACAGCGGCAAGGGCATCACCCACGAACTGCCGCTGGTGCTCGGCGTCGACGGTGCCGGCGAGGTGGTGGAGTGCGACGCGGACTCCGGACTCAAGCCCGGCCAGCGGGTGGTCGCCTTCCCATCGGAATATTGCGGCCAGTGCGAATATTGCCTGGATGGCGAGCAGCCGTTCTGCACCACGGTGAAGGTCATCGGCGAGCATCGCCACGGCGGCATGGCGCAATACATGTCCATGAAGGCCCATTCCTTCCTGCCCCTGCCCGACTCGGTGAGCTACCGCGACGCGGCGGCCATGGGCGTCGCCTATATCACCGCCTGGCGCCAGGTCTTCGCCAAGGGCCGCACCGTGCCGGGCGAGACGGTGGTGATCCAGGGCATCGGCGGCGGCGTGGCGCTCGCCACGCTGCAACTGGCGAAGGTCGCCGGGGCGCGGATCATCGTCACCTCGTCGTCGGACGAGAAGCTGGAGAAGGCCAAGGCGCTCGGCGCCGACGAGGGGATCAACTACAAGCGCGAGAGCATCTCCAAGCGGGTGCTGGAGCTGACCGACGGGCGCGGCGCCGACGTGGCCTACGACAATGTCGGCGAGGCCACTTGGAGCGAATCGCTGAAGTCGGTGCGGCGCGGCGGCAAAGTGGTGGTGATCGGCGCCACCACCGGCGGCTTCCCGCCCGCGGATCTGCAGCGCATCTTCATCCGCCAGCTCACCATCCTCGGCTCCACCACCGGCAGCATGTGGGAATTCCGCGATCTCTACCGCCTCGCCGGCCAGGGCAAGCTCAAGCCGGTGATCGACAGCGTCTGGCCGATGGACAAGGTGCCCGAGGCGCTCGCGAGGCTCGAACGCGGCGAGCAGTTCGGCAAGATCGTGATCGATATTCCGTAAGCCCGACCGAAAGCCCCTACCCGTCATTCTCTGGGCCGTGCGAAGCATTGACCCGCATGCCCGCCCCGCCCCAGGCGGCTGACGGCCGATGCCCGGTCCCTCGGGCCGAGCCCGAGGTAGCGAAATGCGTCATGGCCGGGCCTGGTCCCGCCGTCCACGCCTTTTCTCCTGTTCCTCCCAGCGCGGGATGCGGCTGAACCGCGCCTGACGAGAAAGCTTTTCCGCGCGACGAGTGGCCCTGTGGCCCCGCTCGGTCCTGGGAAGCGGCTGAGCCAAGCCATCTCTTTTCGGCTTATCGGCTATCGAAACAAAGTATTTTGCTTTTGCGAATAAGAGTTATATAAGACTCGTAACCTTTCCAGGGATTGTCCCGCGACGATCTAAAGGGCCATGCAAAGAATGCGCCCTATATCATTGTTTTACCCATTAGGAGAGTAACGCATGCCCCGTGATCCAAAAGCCACCGGTGTCGTCCGCGAGCTGGACAGCATCCTCGACGACTTTATGAACAACACGCGTTACTTCCATGAGCCATATAACCTTGGCCGCGCGCAGATGTTCGTCCTCCAGCACCGGCTGAACACGCGCTATCGCAACTCGGTCCTGAAGCTGAAGGTCGCCACCAACTGCCCGGATTGGGAGACGCGACTGCGCATCATTGGCGCCTCGGCCGAAGAGATCATCGCCGACGACGAGTTCGGCGGCGGCCTGCCCCACTGGCAGATCCTCGAGAACCTGGGCGTCGCCATGGGCATGAGCCGGGCCAAGATCCGCGCCGCCCAGCCCATCAAGACCACCCAGCTCGCCTGGAACGCCTGGAACGGCCTGATGGCCAACAGGCATTGGCTGCTCGGCCTGGTCGCCAACGTGGTCGCCGAGCGCGCCAACATCTCCGGCTACGGCAAGGGCGGCATCCTCAAGAAGCACGGCTGGTTCGGCCTCGAGCGGACGCGCTGGCGCGAGGTCACGGGCCTGCCCGACGATCAGCTCGGCTTCTTCAAGCTGCACGAGGCGGCGGACGAAATCCATTCGGACCTCGGCTGGAAGGCCGTAGGCGAGCAGGCCAGGAAGCTGCGCATGGAGGACGAGGTCCTCGAAGCCGCGCGTCAGAACCTGGCGGTATGGGAACTGTATCTCAACGGCATCGGCGACGCCGGCGACGAGATCAACAAGCAGCTCAAGCGCGAGACCCGCAGCCGCCGCAAGGCCGCGTAAGCGCCGCCATAAACATGGCTAAGGGTTCCTGTCCCTTACGCTTTCATGATAAACCGTGTGTGCTACACTCGTGGCGCACACGGTTTTTTTGTGCCCGGCCCCTCGGTGCGGCCGCGCGCTCTTTTGGAGGTGATTGACGATGACGGACACACCCAACCCGGACATCAAATTCCTGCTCGATCCCTACGGGGACTGGGCCAAGGGCGAGGGCGTTCCGATCACTGAAGCGCTGGGTCTCGACCTGTTCGATGTCGAAACCAAGCCGTGGGCGCGATTCGGCATCGACGGCGCCATCGTCCATCTCCACGGCCGCGGCGACTTCACCTCGCTATTCGTGCTCGACCTGCCGCCGGGCGCCAAGGCGACCCCGCAGCAGCATATGTTCGAGACCACCATCTATGTGATCGACGGCCATGGCTCGACCCAGGTCGAGACCACCGACGGCCGCAAGCACACGTTCGAATGGGGTCCCAAGAGCCTGTTCGCCCTGCCGTTGAACGCCAAATACCAGCACTTCAACGGCTCGGGCAAGGAACGCGCCCGTCTCGCGGCGGTGAACAACCTGCCGATCGTGATGAACCTGTTCCACAACTACGATTTCGTCTTCAAGAACCCGTTCCGCTTCCCCGACCGCGAGGGCGGCCACAACTATTTCGCCGGCGAGGGCGAATACATCCCGGTCCGCCCGGGCCGCAACATGTGGGAAACCAACTTCGTGCCCGACCTCTCCGCCTTCGAGCTGAAGGCCTGGGAAGCGCGCGGCGCCGGTTCGTCGAACCTCAAGTTCATCCTGGCGGACGGCACCATGCACGCCCATTCGTCGGAAATGCCGGTCGGCACCTACAAGAAGGGCCACCGCCACGGTCCGGACTTCTATGTCTTCACCGTGCACGGCACTGGCTACACCCTACTGTGGTATGAGGGCGACAAGGACTTCCAGC
>DASVCM010000771.1:0-3420 GCA_036381635.1 Lacipirellula sp. | reverse complement strand
GGGAAAACTGGGCCGTGAACTCCGCAGGATTCATGTCGCGGAGCGGGCCCAGGCCGCACCACTCTCCTAACAGGCCGATGATTCGCGCGGGCGTCACGCCGAGGTCGCGATAGTGCGAGATGCGGGTGTCGCCGTGGCGCTTTGCCAGCCGGCGGCCGTCTTCGCCGACGACCAGCGGCAGGTGGTAGTAGAGCGGCGGCGCGCCCAAGCCGAGGCGCTGCTGCAGCCCTAGCTGCCGGTGCGTGGAGCCGAGCAAATCGTCGCCGCGGACGATGCGGTCGATTCCTTGCCGCGCATCGTCGACGACGACGGCCAACTGGTAACTCGGCAGGCCCTCTTTCGTGGCGACCAGGAAGTCGCCGGAGGCGGCTTGGATATCGTACTCGTGCCGGCCGGCGAACTGGTCTTCGAATACCGTGACGCCTTCCGGCGCCCGCATCCGCCAGGCGGGCGGAGGGGCGAGGGTCGAGGGTCGAGAGTCGAGTGCCGGAAAGGGTCGAGGGTCGAGAGTCGAGACTCGAGAGCCAGACAAATCAGGAACTCTGTCCTCTGGCTCTCGACTCTCGACTCTAGACTCTCGACTTTCCTCGACTCTTCCCGGCCGGCATGTGCCGGGATAGCGCAGCTCGTGCTCGTCGCCGTGCGGGGCGGAGAGTGACGCGGCCTCGATCTCGCGGCGCGTGCAGCGGCAGGGGTAGATGTCGCCCTGGGCGGCGAGTTGCTCCAGCGCCCCTCGATACGGCGCGAGGTCCTGCCGCTGGTAGTACGGGCCTTCGTCCCAGTCGAGCCCCAGCCATTGTAAGACGTCGATGGCCTCCGCCGCGGCGTCCTTCTTGACCCGCGGCCCGTCGAGGTCCTCGATCCGCAGGATGATCTGCCAATTCTGCTGTCGCGCCAGCGCCCAGTTCACCAGGAACGTGCGGGCGTTGCCCAGGTGGAGGGCGCCAGTGGGCGATGGAGCGAGCCGCGTGCGAGGCATGGCTGTTGCCTTTACTTTTCGCCGCGTCGATCGAGTTCGGCGAACACGGCTTCGGCGTCGTCGATCGCATGTTTTGGCCGCGGGCGGTCAGGCGGGAAGACGAGAAGCTCTTCGCGCGGACGCACTTTGACAAAGTCTTCGGCGATCTCACCCGACTGGTTGCGGATCCTCGACAGGTCGAGCCGCAGATGCTTGGCCATGAACGGGTACATCGCCTTCCGTTTGGATGGTCCGTAGTCGTGGCCCTCATCGGGGAAGTGCGCGTTCTCGACTTTCTCCTTGGCGCCGAACAACCCGTACACGCGTTGGATATGGGGGAACTCGACTTGCGGCGTGTTCTTCGTCCAGTCGCCGCCGCAGGAGACCAGCAACAGCGGCTTGGGGGCGACAACGGCGGCGATTTCGACGTTGTCCGTCTCGTGGTCGCCGTTCTTGTGGATCGGCATGCCGCTCTCGCAGATGCAGCCGCCATAGAAGTGGGCCGAGACCATCACCACCGGCACGGAGACATCGATCCGTGGATCGAGCGCCGCCACTAGGAACGTCTGCGTGCCGCCGCCGGATTCGCCGGTTACGCCGAGGCGCTTTTCATCCACGTTTCCCAGCGACAGTAGGAAATCTACCGCCCGCAGGCTGTTGTGCGTTTGCAGCCTTAGCGTCTCGCTATGGCGATGCGGAACAGGATGCGACTCGCCGTAGCCGACCATGTCCCAGGCCAACACGGCGGCGCCCATCAGAGCGAGCGCCTGGCAGCGGGCTTGGGTTGACTCATCGAACCGTTTGTCTGGCGTGTGTCCGTGCGGGCACAAGACGCCGGGGAGCGGGCCGTCGGCATCGGCGGGAAGATAGAGATTGCCGGTTACCCAATAGCCGGGCAGACTCTCGAAGGCGACGTTCTCGACCGTGTAGCCGTCTCCTTGGCGAACGCTGTGCCGAATGGGATTCATAGGGCACGCCGGCGGACGCTGCTCGAGCTTCATTCCGCGAAGAATGCCGCGGCGAATGCGGTTGGCGTGGGCTTTCCATTGTTCCTTCGAGTCGTATCGCGCGGCGAACCGATCGAGCTTGGCTCCGGCCTCTGCCTCGGTCAGGCAATCGCCGCGGTAGAGTGTTTGGATCTCGGCGCGCACAGCCGACGCTATACAGGCCGCAATCGCGATCGTAAGGAGTAATTCGCGCATGATCAATCGCCCCTGCTTTCGACGACGGTAGCCTACGATTCAACGCTCACATGCGGCACGGCGCGCTCCGCTTCGCTGGAAAGCTCAAAATAGCTGCCGCGCTCGACGCCGAACATGCCCGCCACAATGTTCGTGGGAAACGAGTCGCAGAGCTGGTTCAGCTCGCGGACGTTGCCGTTGAAGAACCGGCGGGCCGCGGCGAGACGATCTTCCGTGACCGCCAGCTCCTCTTGCAAGGCCAGGAAGTGGGCGTCGGCCTTCAGTTGCGGATAGTTTTCCGCCACGGCGAACAGGTGCTTCATGCCCAGCCCCAACGCTGTTTCGTCCTTGGCCTGTTCGGCCGCGGAGCCATGGTTGGCCTGCGCCCGGTTCCGCAGGGTAACAACTTCCTCCAGGACCTCGCGTTCGTGGGCGGCGTAGCCCTTCACCGTTTCGACCACATTCGGGATCAGGTCGTACCGTCGCTTCAGCTCGACGTCGATATCCGACCAGCTTTCGCGGATGTGCTGCCGCACGCCGACCAGCCGGTTGTAGGTGGCGATCAGCCACACCAGCAGCACGACGGCGATTACCGCGAAGACGATAAGGATGGGTTCCATGCTATTTGTGGCCCTGCTGCAGGTACTGAAGGTCGAGAGTCGAGAGCCAGAGGCAGAGTACCGTTTTGTCTGGCCCTCGACCCTCGACTCTAGACTTTCAACTTTTTTTAATCCCTCCCCTAGCCACTCCCTTCGAGGGAGGCTGAGTGGGTAATATGCCGCGGCCAGTGGGCAAAGAATTCAGCCGCCCAGGCGAGCGCGGCTTCGAACTCGGCGACGCTCCAGCATTTCTCGCCGTGGGTCAAGCAGCAATAGCCGCGCTGCAAATCGATCGTCGGCGGTTCGGCGTCGAGCAGGAACTCCATCATCCGCGGATGGATCACGTCGTAGGCGAATCGCTTGTCGCTTCCCTTCACAACGAACCGCTTGCTGAACTCGGCCGACTCGAAATCGATGTCGTCGAAGCCAAAGAAGCCGGCGATCTTGTCGAAGAACCCTTCGCGGCGGATGAACAACTCCGGCGCCTCCAGGTAGGGGGTCTGCAGTATCACGTAACTTAGATAGTGATGGTGCGTCTGCGTTCGCGTGTTGCCCTTACTGTCGGTCGTGGTGCTGGTGGTGGCATAGTGGAAATCGCCAAGCTGCACCGGCCAGACGGCGTCGTCGGCGGCCAGCGACCCGGAGAGCGTGTTGTATGCATAGGCACTATGGCCGGACGAAA
>DASVCM010000770.1:0-4378 GCA_036381635.1 Lacipirellula sp. | reverse complement strand
TGAAGCTGAGCCAGACGCAGGCGCCGAGGGCGAGGACCAGCGGGCGGGCGAGGCGGTTCCAGATGAAGATTGGCTGCGCGAGCAGGTAGATCGTCATCGCGTGGCTCCAGGCGGCGAGCACGCGGAAGTTGTCTTCGAGGCCGCTGAGGTCTACTAGCGGCATGCCGGGCCGGCCGGCGGCGAGCCAGATGCCCTCGCCGCTCCACCAGGCCGACTCCGGCGCGGCGAGCTGAGCGTAGCCCATCATCAGGTGGACCAGGGCGATGTGGATTTGGATCAGGCGGAGGGAGATGGTGTTGAGCGCGGAGGGATGCTGGATGCTAGATGCTGGATGTTGGCTGTTTGACGGGGCGTCTTTCTTTCGCCAGAGTGCTGCCAGAGAGAAGGCGTCGCTGGCTCGGCCGATGCAGAGGTAGATCATCAGCAGGGCGAGGATTTGCTCGAACTCGCCGATCACCAGCGGCGCGCGGGTGAAGAAGCTGATCGTCGCGACGGTCGCGGCCGCCGCGATCCAGCGGCCGCCGACGCCGAGGGTGTAGAGCGCGATCAGGCCGAGCGAAATCCAGTACGCCGGCGTGATCCACTCGGGCGGCAGCACGTCGAACACCGAGCGCTGGCCGAGGATCTGGCCTTCAGGCCGATAGAGATCGCGAATGAGCGCCATCGGCAGCATGCCATCTTCGCCGAACCAACGTTCGAGGTCCGGCAGGTAAGTCGCTACGGCCAGCAGTGCAAGCAGGCCGGTGGCGATGCGCAAGCCGCCGAGCGTCGTCGCGCGCGTGGGGGTGAACCAGAGGCGGTTCCAGGCGGCGCCGATGGTTGCGCTGAGGTCGTTGAAGTAGCGGGTGATGGACTGCATGCGCGTGCGGTGTGGAGACCGGTCATTTAGCCCCCGGTCACTGACCGGGGGCTAAGTGGGGGAGAGGGGGCGCCGCTGCGGGGCGGAGGACTTCGCTCCGCTGGCCTTCGGGGGTTTCGCGGGCGCCCTGATAGCGGTTTTCGATCGGGTCCCAAACGGTGAAGATCGTGATCGGATCGGGGGGCGGAGTTTCGACGACTTGCTGCTGCAGGCCGCCTTCGCGCATGACGTACGAGTAATTGATGTCGGCGGCGATGGCCCGCGGCAGGCGCTTCGACGGCAATCGCAGGCAGCGGAAGACGTACGAGCCTTCGGATAGTCCTGCGGCTTTGGCCCAACGGTTGACGATCGTCAGCGGGAGCATCGTGCGCAGGTCGGCGTTCTCCTCGAACAGGTCGTCGAAGAAGGCGACGAAGTAGGCGAGCTGCTGGTACCTTTGGCGACGGATGCGGAGCATCGGCTCGTCGCTGGGAAGCTCGGCGACGACCGGCCCCGGCTCGGAGGGAGAGGGGCCCATCTCGCGGAGCTGGAGTTGATGCACGCCGTCGTCCGGCTCGGCGCCGGCGAGGCGGAAGTCGTAGGAAGTATCCATCAAGAGGAGCTGGAGATACTCGCGGGCCATCGGCACATTGCGAAGCGACTGGCCAAGGAGCGACTTGCCGCCGCCCATATTCACGGCGACGCCGACGCCGAGGCAGAAGAAATGCAGGATCAACAGCACCGTGGCGATGCTCTGCCAACGGGGCGGCTGCGCGGGGGCGGGGGCTTTCTGGGGCGGGGCCATAAGGCGGGAAACTCTCAACGGGTGGGAGTTCCAGCGTAGGCCGCCGCGGCGCTGGATTCAACCGCTGGCGTAAAGAATGACGAATTCCCGAATGACGAATGACGAATGCCGGAGCCAAGCTCGATGCATTCGTCATTCGTCATTCGTCATTTGGTCATTTTCACTAGGCATTCAGTTTGACGGACGGATCACTCGCCACGTTGACCCAGACGTGGACGTGGGGCGAGCCGCGCCAGTGCCAGACGAAGCTGGGGCCTTCGAGGCGCCAGATGTCCCAGACTTCGTTCTTGCCGAGATCGCCTTCCTGGTAGAAGGCCAGGTGGCACTGATCGATGCCGCCCTGCGCCTTGAGGCAAGCGACCACTTCGTCGCGATCAGTCTGTCGGTACGGCTCGATGAGCTTCCGCAAGACTTCCTGCACGCGTTCCTTTTGGTCGGATGATAGTTCGCTCACGGGGATGCCGTCGAACTTGCCATCCTTGCCGCGGAAGGGAACGTCGCTCTCGCCGGGCGCGTCGTCAACTAGGGCCAGCTTCCGCTGGCGACCGTCGAGGGCTTCGTAGAGCTTGTTGGCCTCGGCGGCTTGCGGCCAGAAGACATTGCCCTCGTGCGACGGGTCGTCCGTGCCGGTGCCGGTCGGGTCGTGGCCGTAGAAGATGGGGCCGCCGAAGGCGACGTGCTCGGCCGCGTTGCCGTCGCAGCGGAGCGTCATGTGGCGCCCCGTGATGACGAACTCGCTCTGGCCGTCGCCAGGCGTGCCGAAGATGGCGATGGCGTTGCTTTCGCCGAAGCCGCCGCCGTCGTCGTATTGCTGCGTTTCAAACTTCTCGTGCCACTCGGGGCAGATGATGCCGCGGAAGATGGCGGTGATCAGCTCGCGCTGCTCGGGCTTGTAGAAGTCGCCGTTGATGGTTTCGTCGGTGATCTGCCAATTGGCCGAGACGCGCGTGCGCAGCAGGCCCCAGTCGGCGTGCTTGTACTGCCAGGGGAAGCAGATCTTCTCGCGCTGCCCCGGCGAGAGGGATTCGTAGAGCAGCTTGACGAGCGACTCCGGCGACTTGCTCGCCGCGGCGTTTTCAGCGGCGGCAGCCAGCGGCGATAGATACGCGGCCGTGCCAATCGCCAGGGCGGATTGTCCCGCGCGGTGCAGGAATTGCCGGCGGTCGACGGCACGCGAGTCGCAGCAAGGGCATTGCAGTTGGCGAGTGTTCATGGCGGGACTCCGTTGGAAGGAGAAAGGAAGCGTGCCGCGTCTACGACGATTATTAGACCTCAGTTACGACGCGGTGCAAGTAACAACGGCCGCGCCTTGATCCACTTAGCCCCCGGTCAATGACCTGGGGCTAAATGAAGGTGGCCCGCGCATCAAATATCATTACACTTGATCTAGCGTTAAGCAGGCGTTAACGGCGACGAGCATCTCCAGCTTCGAACGGTAAACAACGGCATGGCTGAGCAGCATCCCGAATCCAGCAAGGCGGAAGTGACCGACAAGTATCCGCATATTTATGTGTCGGACACCGACGTCGACTTCCCGTCTTACCAGACGATGGGCTTCGGCCGGTACTCCGACTTTCAGCAGCTTGCCGTCGGCGGATCGGCGCTCATTCGGACGTGCCGCGACAAGAACCTGGGCCGCACGGTAGTGATGAAGACGCTGCATCCTCACCTGGCGAATAACGAGTACATGCAGTCGCGGTTCTTGCGCGAGGCGCGCGTCACGGCGCAACTGCAGCATCCGGTGACCGTGCCGGTGTACGACTTGGGTCGCGATCTGGAGGGGCTGCTGTACTTCACGATGAAAAAGGTCGAAGGCGAAACCGTTCGCAGCATTATAGAGCGGCAGGCCAACGGCGATCCGCTGGCGATTCAGCAGTTTGGGCTGGAGCGGCTGCTGGGCGTGCTCGTACAAGTGTGCAGCGGGCTGTCCTATGCGCACGTGCATGGCGTCGTGCATCGCGATGTGAAGCCGGAGAACATCCTCGTCGGCGCCTTCGGCGAGGCGGTGCTCTTGGACTGGGGCGTAGCCAAAGTGTGGGCGATGGACGGCGACGAATCTCGCAAACAAATCATGGAGCACCAGGTGCTGACCGACATGAACCAGCGGCCTGGGACGCCGTTGTACATGGCGCCGGAGCAGGTGCGCGGGGGCGGAGAAGAGATCGATGCGCGGACCGACGTGTACGCCGCCGGGGCGGTGCTGTACGAGATCCTGACGCTCGCCGAGCCGCTGCGCGGCAGGCAGGTGCAGGAGACTTTCAATTTGATCGTGAGCGAGATGCCGCCGCCTCCGCGCGAGCGCGCGCCCGAGCGGCATATTCCGCAAGAGCTGGCCGACATCGCGATGAAGGCGCTGGCCAAGAAGCGGGAGGACCGTTTTCCGACGATGGAGGAGATGATCGACGCGATCAGCGACTTCCGCAGCCGGGCGCTCGTCTCGTTGCAAGGCCAATGATGCGGCCGCAAAAAGGCACAAGAGGCACAAAAAGGAAAGAACTGTGGGTTGTCGTTGAGCAACTAGGCGTGATCGATTCGATGGATCAATCTAATTTTTAGTTCTTAACTTTTTTGTGCTCTTTGTGTTTGTTTGCGGCTATCTCTTCTGGCAGCGACGGCAGAAGAACGTTGAGCGCTGGGCTTGGACGATGCGCTGGATCACTGAATCCTTGCAGCGCGGGCACGCGGCGCCGGCTTTGTCGTAGACGCGGTGGTGGTTCTGGTAGCCGCCGGCGTTG
>DASVCM010000769.1:0-3187 GCA_036381635.1 Lacipirellula sp. | reverse complement strand
CGTCGTCGATCACCAGGGCAATCCGCGGCCGCTTAAGCTCGGCGACGTCGCCATCCTCTTGCGCACGCTCAGCGATGCGCAGGTTTACGAAGAAGCCCTCCGCGATCACGGTCTCGACTACTATCTCGCCGGCGGTCACGCCTTTTACTCGCAGCAGGAAATCTACGATGTGCTCAACCTGCTCCGCGCCGTGGCAAGCGCCGTCGATGAGATTGCCCTGGCCGGCGCGCTGCGCAGCCCCATCTTTTCGCTCGCCGATGAAGCGCTCTTCTGGATGGTCGAGAAGCACGGCACGCTGAACGCCGCGTTGGCGGCCAACGCCGCGCCGCAAAATCTCTCGCCGCAGGAAGCCGCCAAAGTCCGTCGCGCTGCGACGACGATGCAGCGCCTGCGCATCGAGAAGGATCGTCGGCTCGTCGCCGATCTGTTTTCTCTCGCCCTGGAGCTCACCGGCTACGACGCCGTCGTGCAGACCGAGTTCCTCGGCCCGCGAAAGGCTGCGAATATCGAAAAGCTCCTGGAGCAGGCCCGCACGCTCGACCGCACCTCGCCCGGCGACCTGCAGGGTTTCATCACGCAGCTTTCGGAGTTCGTGGTGCAGGCGCCAAAGGAAGCCCTCGCCGCCACGCAGGCCGAAGGAGACGTCATCCGCATCATGTCGATCCACTACGCGAAGGGCCTGGAATTTCCGCTGGTCGTGCTGCCCGACCTCGACCGGCAACGCAACGCCGGCGTCTGGCGCCCGGTGCTCGACGAGCACCTCGGCCCGCTCGTGCCGCTGGAGGGCGACGAAAAGCAGGGCTGCATCGGTCTGGACCTGTACCGCCACGTCGAGAATCTCGAAGACCTCGACGAGCGGAAGCGGTTACTGTATGTCGGCTGCACCCGCGCGGCCGACTACCTCCTCCTGTCGAGCAGCATGGACGATCCCGCCAAGCCGAAGCGCGACTGGCTGCAACTCATCGACCGCACGATCGACCTGGCCACCGGAGAGCTCCGCCGCATCCTGCCGAAGGGCTATGCGGCGCCGCGAATTCGCGTAACCACGGACAAACCGCGGATCGACGATGAGAAGGTGATCGTTCCGCGCGGAGCCGACCTGGAGCGACTGGTCGTGAAGACCCGCGAATTAGTCGAGAAACTGCCGGGCGAGCTGCCGCCTTCGGTCGACTCGATTCCAGCCGAGGCGAGTGCGCGGCGACGGTTCTCGTTCTCGCAGTTAAGCGGCAGGCTTGAATACGACCGCGAGCGGCCTGCGGCGCCTGACATGACGCTCGGCGACGACGACCTGGTCGAAGACGACCTGGTCGAAGCGGGACAGCCGCAATCGGCCGCCGGCGGCCGGGAACTTGGCAGCCTTGTGCACGCCGTGCTGGAGCGGATGGACATCCGCCGCCAAACGGGAGTCCGCGAGCTGTGCGAGTATCTGGCGCCGCGATTCACGGAAGCGGATCCGCCCTCGCTCGCCGCAGAGGCGTGCAGCTTGCTCGAAAGGTTCGTCAAATCGCCGCGTGCCGCGGAGTTGGCCGCCGCCCAAGTCGTTCGCCGCGAGGTCGAGTTCCTGCTGCCGTGGCCGCTCGACGGCGCGCCGCCGCACGAATGTTACCTCCACGGCTACATCGACTGCCTCTACCAGGACCGCGAAGGCCGTTGGCGGCTGCTCGACTATAAAACGAACCGGGCGACGGCCAAGACGGTCCCCCAGGTGGCGGACCAGTACAAGCTGCAGCTTTTGGTGTACGCTCTCGCCTGCGAACGGGCCCTCGGCGAGCCGCTGGCCGAATGCTCATTGCAGCTATTGCACCCAGGAGCAGAATACACTTTCCAATGGAGCGAGGCCGATCGCCGTCGCGGCATCGAGCAAATCGCCGCGGCAATCATGGAATTGTGCCGGCCCGCCATATAGATCGCCATCGTCGACGATTTAGCCGCGGGGCTCGCCCCGCGCCGCCCCGCGGGGCGAGCCCCGCGGCTAAATGCATGTCTGCCTCCGAACCCCAACGCCAGTTCGCCCTGGAGGTCGTGAAAAAACTTCGCGACGCCGGGCACGAAGCCCTCTGGGCCGGCGGCTGCGTACGCGATCAGTTGCTGGGGCTACAGCCGAAGGACTACGACGTCGCCACCAGCGCCCTGCCCGACCAGGTCCGCGAACTGTTCGGGCGGCGACGAACGCTGGCCATCGGCGCCGCCTTCGGCGTCATCACGGTCCGCAACCGCGACGTGGCGCCGATCGAGGTCGCCACCTTCCGCACTGACGGCAAGTACGTGGACGGCCGTCGTCCGGAGTCGGTCGAGTTCACCACCGCCGAGCACGACGCCCAGCGCCGCGACTTCACGATCAACGGACTGTTTTTCGATCCCGTCGCCCAGCAGGTGATCGACTACGTCGGCGGCGTCGCCGATCTGAAGGCCCGCGTCGTCCGCGCGATCGGCGACCCACATCAGCGCTTCGCCGAGGACCGGTTGCGGATGCTCCGCGCCGTGCGGTTTGCGGCCACGTACGAGTTCGAGCTGGACGGAGCGACGCTGGCTGCGATTTACAGCATGGCCGACGCGGTGCTCGAGGTGAGCGGCGAGCGCATCGGCGCCGAACTTCGACGCATCCTGACGCATGAAAGTCGCGCCTATGGCGTCGCGCTGCTGGCAGATTCTGGACTGATCCGCCCGCTGCTCCCAGAACTTTGGCGCCACGCCGCCGCGAACGACGAGCCCTGGGAGGCGGCCCTCCACCGTTTGTACGCCCTCCAGGCGCCGTCGTTTCCGGCCGCCGTGACGGCGCTAGTGTTCGGGATGGTCGACGAGGGGCAGTTGAGTGCCATCGCCGGCCGCTGGCGGCTTTCGAACAAAGAGCTTGATCGCGCCGCCTGGCTGCTGAAGCGCATGCCGGCGATCCTCACGGCGAATACGCTTCCCTGGCCCCAACTGCAGCGGATGCTCGCCCATCCCGCGTCGACCGAGCTGGTGTCGCTCGCCGCCGCGAGCCTGCCGGCGGACGATCCCGCCATGATTCGCTGCCGCCGCGAGCTGTTGCGGCCGCCGCACGAACTCGACCCGCCGCCGCTGCTGACCGGCGACGATCTTATCGCCGAAGGCTTCAAGTCGGGCCGCCACTTCTCGGCCCTCCTGGAACACCTCCGTGACGAACAGCTCGAAGGCCGCCTGGGCTCTCGCGAGGAGGCGATCGCCG
>DASVCM010000768.1:0-4271 GCA_036381635.1 Lacipirellula sp. | reverse complement strand
ACCGGCCGCCTCGTATTGAATTGTGTTGCAGCCGGGAGAAGACGCCACGATGTACGATAAGCAGGCTCTGATCGCGCTCATCCGCGAAACGGCGCTGGCCTTCGGCGACTTCACGCTCGCCTCGGGGAAGAAGGCGAGCTACTATCTCGACTGCCGCAAGGTTACGCTCGACTCCCGCGGCGCCAGACTCATCGGCGCTGGAATGCTGGAGCTGTTGCGCGGCGACATGCCGCAGCTTGTCGGCGGCATGGCCATCGGCGCCGACCCGATCACGGCGGCGATCCTGACGCTTGCCGGCGTCGCAGGGCTGCCTCTACGCGGCGTCATGGTCCGCAAGGAGCCGAAACAGCACGGGACGGGCAAGTACGTCGAAGGGCCTTACGCTGCTGGAGAAGAGGTCGTCATCGTTGAAGATGTTGTCACCACGGGCGGCTCGTCGCTGCAGGCGATCGAGCGGTGCGAAGCCGTGGGGTTGAAGGTGCGGCGCGTACTGGCAATCGTCGATCGGATGGAAGGAGGCCGCGAGGCGTTTGCAAAACGCGGCTATGAGCTGACCACCCTGCTGACAATCGAAGACTTTGGAATCTAGCCGCCGCAGCGATCGGCATCGTAAACGCGCAATAGCCGCGAGCTAATAGCTCGCCGGTACGCCACGCAAGACTCTCCTCCGCTTCTCCGGCGGGCTGTTAGGCGCGCGGCTACTACGAACAACGCGAAATGGAAACTTCGCTACATCGCCAGTTGAAGGCCATTTACGCGGGCGCGGACGGCCAGCAGGAAGTCGTTTGCGAAGGCTATCGCATCGACGCCGTTCGCGGCGATGAGCTCATCGAGATTCAACACGGCTCGCTGGCGGCCATTCGCGACAAGATTCGCCGGCTACTCGCCGCGCATCGCGTGCGGATCGTCAAGCCGATTGTCGCCAACAAACTGCTGGTGAAGCTCGACGCGCGCGGCGGCGCCGAGCTCAGTCGTCGCCGCAGTCCAAAGCGCGGCACGCTCCTCGATTTGTTCGATGAGCTTGTGTACTTCACGCGCGTCTTCCCGCACGAGCAGTTGACGCTCGAAGCGGTGCTGGTCGACGTCGAAGAGCTTCGCTTCCCCGGCCGCGGCAAGCGTCGGCGGCGGCGACGCGAAGGACAGGAATTCCAAATCGAAGACCAACGGCTGCTGCGAATTGTCGAGACGCAGGATTTCCAAACGGCCGCCGACTTAAAGAAGCTCCTGCCGAGACGAATGCCGCGGCAGTTTCACACAGCTCAGCTCGCCGAGCGGCTGAAGGCGCCGCGGTGGACAGCCCAACGGATTGCCTACTGCCTGCGAGAGATGGGGGCCGTCGAGGTGGTCGGCAAGCAGGGAAACGCGATTGTCTATCGGTATGCCGCAAAGCGAGCGGCGTGATGTTCAGACTCGCCCGGCCAGGATGGCCGGGCTATATGGGCTCGGTCTTGCAGCCTAAGGGGCGAAGGCGTAGGCTTCTCTGATATTCGCATCGCCCTCCGTTGCCTAGCTATCCCAGATTCTTGCGTCCCGAAGGTTCTCACTCATGAGCGAAGGCATTCCGGCGGTGGGTGGAGCGCCCGTCCGAAGCCTGACGGGCGTGCAAGTGGTCGGCAGCGGCAGCTTCGTCCCCGACAAAGTGGTGACGAACGCCGATCTCTCGTCGCTGGGCTGCGATCCCGAGTGGATTGTCCAGCGAACCGGCATCCGCGAGCGGCGGCACGCGCCGCTTGACATGACCACCAGCGACATGGCCGTCATCGCGGCCGAGCGATGCCTCGCCGCCGCCAAGGTCAAGCCAAGCGACGTCGACCTCCTGATACTGGGCACGATGTCGCCCGATCGGCTCCTCCCGGCCACCGCGACAACCGTGCAGGATCGCCTGGGAATTCAGTGCGCCGCCATGGACGTGTCGGCGGCATGCGCGGGTTTCACGTACGCGCTGATCACGGCCATGCAGTTCGTCGCAACCGGCTGCAGCAAGAAGGCGCTGGTGATCGGCGCCGACGCGAACTCGCGCGTCATCGATCCGACGGACGTGAAGACATACCCGCTGTTCGGCGACGGCGCCGGCGCGGTGCTGCTCTCCAAGGGAAGCCCGGAGCAAGGCGCCTTGGCGTACACCCTCGGCGCCGACGGCAGCGGGACCGAGATGCTCTGCCGGCCGGTCGGCGGCGCCGAGCGACCGTTCCGGCTCGGCGAGACGGCTGATAACTCCTGGCTGCTCAAGATGGACGGCCGGCCGGTGTTCAAGTGGGCCGTGCGACTCGTTGAGGAGTCTGCGCGACAGGTGCTTGAGGCCTCCGGGCTTTCGACCGAGCAGATTAATTGCTGGCTGCTTCATCAGGCGAATGTGCGGATTCTCGACGCCGCGATCGAGGCGCTGGAAATCGACCGCGAGCGGGTCGTCATGCACATGGATCGATACGGAAACACCTCCGCGGCGAGCATTCCCATCGCTCTCGATGAGACGCTGCGGGCCGGCGGCATCCGCCGCGGCGACCATCTGCTGATGTCCGGATTCGGCGCCGGTTTGGCGTGGGGCACTATCGCCTGGCGGTGGTAGGATCCGCCGGGAAATGCTTGCGTCGCGTTAGCCGGCATCGTCTCGCTGCCGCTCCGCCGTCCACGCCGCTCTCAATTTGAACATCAACGCGGCAGCGAGACGCTGCCGGCTAACCCATAAGCGAAGTACGTTATGTCCACCGTCAATCGGCCGAAGGCCAAGAAGTCGCCGCCAAAGTCCAAGACGTTGCCGCCCCGCTCGAAAGTGAAGGCCGAGGACGCGTGGGACCTCACCACGCTGTTTGCCAGTGATGGCGAGTGGGAATCGGCGTTCGAAAAGTGGAAGAAGCAGATTCCCAAGTTTGGGGAATTCCGCGGCACGCTAAGTGACGGCGCTAAGCAACTTGCGGCGTGTCTGAAGTTCGATGAGCAGTTCGACCGACTCGGCGAGCGCCTCGGCACGTATGCTTTCCTGAAAACTGCCGAGGACCAGGCCAACAGCGATTATCAGCGGATGAAGGGCCGGCTGCAGCATGCCGGCAGCGAGGCGGCGCAAGCCTCCAGCTTCATTCGTCCCGAAATCCTTGCTATCCCGGCGAAGAAGATGAAAGAGTTCCTGGCGGCGAAGGAGATCGCGCCTTACCGCCTGCTGCTGGAGCGAATCCAGCGCTACAAGCCGCACACGCTTTCCGACGCCGAAGAGAAGCTGCTCGCCATGCAGAGCGAGATGGCCGACGCCGCCAACCGCATCTTCCGGCAGCTCAACGACGCCGACCTGAGATTCGGGATGGTCGAGGACGAGCGCGGCGCCGAGGTGGAGCTCTCGCACTCGTCGTTCTCCGCCCTGCTCCACTCTCCGAGCCGCGAGGTTCGGAAGACCGCCTTCCACCAATACTACGATGTCTTCGGCGCCCATGAGAACACCTTGGCCGCGACGCTCAGCGGCTCCGTGCAGCGCGACGTCTACTATGCGAAGGCGCGCGGCTACGGCAGCGCCCGCGAGGCGGCCCTCTTTCCGGACAATATGCCGGTTTCGGTGTACGACAACCTCATCGCCGAGGTCCGCCGCCGGCTGCCGGCGCTCTACCGCTACTTCGACCTGCGCCGGCGGAAGATGAAGCTTAAGCAGATTCATCATTACGACACGTATGTGCCGATTCTTAGTGATCTCGATCAGAAGCGCACCTGGAAGCAGGCCGTCGAGGCGGTGATGGAATCGCTCACGCCCTTGGGCGACGAATACTGCAGCGTACTCGAAAAAGGCCTGACCACTGCGCGTTGGTGCGACCGCTATCCCAACCGCGGCAAGCAGAGCGGCGCCTTCAGTTCGGGCAGCTTCGACGGGGCGCCATATATCCTGATGAACTACCAGCCGACGGTGCTCGACCACGTGTTCACGCTCGCCCACGAGGCGGGCCACTCGATGCACAGCTACTACTCGGCCAAGACGCAGCCGTTCGTGTACTACGACTACGTCATCTTCGTCGCCGAGGTAGCCAGCACGTTCAACGAGCAGCTACTCAGCCGGCGACTGATGGAAGAGGCCAAGAGCGATCAGGAACGCGCCTACCTGGTAAACCGCGACATCGACGCCATCCGCGGCACCATCATCCGCCAGACGATGTTCGCAGAATTCGAGAAGCTGATCCACGAGTCGGCCGAGGCAGGCGAGCCGCTTACGGTTGATGCATTCAAGAAGATCTACGGCGAGTTGCTTAACGCCTACTTTGGCCCCGACTTCAACATCGACGACGAGCTGAAGCTGG
>DASVCM010000767.1:0-4051 GCA_036381635.1 Lacipirellula sp. | reverse complement strand
TCTAGGTACCTTACAAAAGAACTTGTTCTCAGCTCGCCCGGCCAGGATGGCCGGGCTATCTATCTCATCCGCGTTATCTGCGAAATCCGCGGTCTTCTTTTTTGCGCCTTTTGTGCCTTTTTGCGGCTACTGAACTACTTTGCCGATTGATTCTGCGACGCGATCGATGTTGCACGGCGTCAGGCCCGCGACGTTGATGCGGCCCGAGCCGACGACGTAGATGGCGTGCTCGTCGCGGAGGCGTTCGACTTGCGCCTTGGTGAGACCCGAGAACGAGAACATGCCGCGCTGCCGCTGGATGAACGAGTAGTCGCCGGGGACGTTGTGGTCCTTCAGCGCCCGCACCAGCTCGGTCCGCATGCCGTTGATCCGGTTCCGCATCGTGGCAACTTCGCCCTCCCACTGCTTGCGCAGCTCGCTGTCGCGGAGGATTTTGTTCACCACCTCGGCGCCGTGGGCCGGAGGGTTCGAGTAGTTCGAGCGGATCACCTTGTCGATCTGCGACTGCACGCGCGGCGCGGCGTCGGCCGACGGCGCCACGATGAACAGGGCGCCGACGCGCTCGCGGTAGAGGCTAAAGTTCTTGGAGAACGAGCTGCAGGCCATCAGCTCGGCGCCGGGGCGGACGAAGGCCTTGAGGCCCACGGCGTCCTCTTCAATGCCGTCGGCGAACCCCTGGTAGGCGAAGTCCAACAGCGGCAGCAGCCCGCGCCGGTACACGGCCTCTGCGATCTGCTTCCACTGCTCGGGCGTCGGGTCGATTCCTGTCGGGTTATGGCAACACCCATGCAGCAGGACGACATCCCCTGCTTGCATCTTCGCGATTGCAGCGCGCATGGCGTCAAACGCCAGCCCATTGGCCTTCGCATCGAAGTAGGGATACGTCTTCGTCGCGACGCCTGCGGCGCTAAACACCTGCGGATGGTTCGGCCACGTCGGCTCGCTCATCCAGACGCTCGCCTGCGGCAGGTTCGCTCGGATGAAGTCGGCGGCCACGCGCAGCGCGCCGGTGCCGCCGGGGGTTTGGGCCCACGCAACGCGCCGACCTGCCAGCGGCTCGGCCTCCTCGCCGAACGCCAGCGCGGCGGTCGCCTGGCAGTACTCCTGCAGCCCGGAGATCGGCAAGTACGACTTGGTCGTCGGCGCCGCCGCCAGCCGTTGCTCGGCTTCTTTGACGCATTCCAACAGCGGCGTCTTCCCGCTCTCGTCCTGATAGACGCCAACGCTCAGGTTGATCTTCTCCGGCCGCGGGTCCGCCTTGAACGCCTCGGTCAGCCCCAAAATGGCGTCCTTCGGCGCCGCCTCAATTCGTTCCAACATTTGTCAAATCCTAAGAGCGATAGCCGCAACAAGGCACAAGAGACGCAAAAGTATATAGCCGGGCCATCTCGCCCCGGCGAGTCGCCTACGGAGACCTGGCCCGGCGTGTCTTCTATCTATTGATTCGCCGGGCCAGGATGGCCCGGCTATCTATGTTTTACTTTTTGCGCTTTTTGTGCCTCTTTGCGGCCGTATTGAATGTGTCACGGTCGTTGACCCTGTTCACGTTGGCATGCGACAATGATAGGTCCCCCCGCAGGCTGTTGAAACCCGTGTAAGGGACCCGCTCCCGCGACCGCGGGTTCAATGAAAGCCCCCGGCTCCGCCGGGGGACGGCCGTTCGAATGGCGCAATCGCATTTTGTCCCCCGGCAGAGCCGGGGGCTTTCAGTTTGATGGTAAGCTCCCAGCAACGAATCGGACTCTGGCTCGTCGGCGCTCGCGGGGGCGTCGCGGTGACGACCATCGCGGGGCTGGTGGCCCACCGGCTGGGCCTGGCCAACGGCACGGCCCTGGTCAGCGAGCTGCCGCAATTCAAGCATCTGCCGTTGCCGAAGTGGGACGACTTTGTCGTGGGCGGCCACGAGATCCGCTCGGCGCCGCTGGCGGATGAGCTCGAGCGGCTCCACCGCGAGAGCCGCGTGCTGTCGCCCGCGCTTGTGGAAGCCTGCCGGCCGGAGCTGGAGAAGATCGACGCCGAAATCCGCCCGGGCACGCTCTGGAACTCGGGATCGCGGATCGCCGAGCTCGCCGACTTCCACCCGCAAGCGTCGCCCGACGAAGAGCTCCCCCGCGGCATCGTCCGGCGGCTGCAGGCCGACATTGCCGACTTTCGCGAGCGGCATTCGCTCGGCACGGTCGTCGTTGTGAACGTTACGTCGACCGAACCGCTGCCCGACGCTTCGGGCTGGCCGCCGGCGTGGGAGTTGTTGGACGCGACGCTCGACAACCCGCAGTGCCCGCTGCCGCCGAGCTCGCTGTACGCGATTGCGGCGCTCGACCTGGGGCTGCCCTATGTGAACTTCACCCCCTCGCTCGGCGCCACGCCCGCGGCCATCGACGACCTGGCCCGCCAGCGCGGCGCCTGCCACGCCGGCCGCGACGGCAAGACGGGCGAGACGCTCATGAAGAGCGTGCTGGCGCCGATGTTCGCCGCCCGGCATCTGGAGGTCATGAGCTGGGTCGGCCACAACATCTTCGGCAACCTCGACGGCAAGGTGCTCGACGACCCGGCCAACAAGCAGGCCAAGCTCCAGAGCAAGGACCGGCTGGTGGCCGACATCCTCGGCTACGCCCCGCAGACGCTGATTTCGATCGAGCACATCGGGAGCCTCGGCGACTGGAAGACGGCGTGGGACCACATCCACTTCCGCGGGTTTCTCGACACGCCGATGACGCTGCAGTTCACCTGGCAGGGGTGCGATTCGCTCCTGGCGGCGCCGCTGGTCTTGGACCTCGCGCGGTTTGTGGCGCTCGCCCGCCAGCGCGGAGAAGTGGGCGTCCTCTCGTGGCTTGGCAGTTTTTTCAAAAGCCCGATGGGGGAGGCGCCGGCGACGTTTGCCGAACAGTACCGGGCGCTGGAATCCTGGGCGGGGCAGCCCTAAGAACCCTGTCACCCCGAGGTCCGCCGAGGGGTCCGGCAAGAGTACCGCTTCCACTCACCCCGAGGTCCGCCTCGAACCCTGTCACCCCGAGGTCTTCCGATGGGTCCGGCTTGCGTACCGCTCCTGTCTTAATGGTCGCAAGCCGCCCTTCTAAGGCCTGAAAGGCCGCGCTATGACAGCCCAGGGCGAAGCGAAGCGCAGCCCTGGGTCAGGCGACCGTAAGGAATCGTAAGCCCTGAAAGGGCGCGCTTATGCAGCCGTCGTCATTGATTAGCGCGCCCTTTCAGGGCTAACGCGGTAACGGCATTCAAGCACCCAGGACTTCGTCCTGGGCTATCGCAGCGCGGCCCTTCAGGCCTGAACGCGCAGGACTTCTCGGCGCACCTCGGAGCGACAGAGTTCAGGCGCGCGGCGGAGCGCAATGCGCCGCGCTCTCGAAGCGCGCGAGAAAAATTTCTTCGCCAAAATTGAATTTTCCTGTGATTCGCCTTGACGCGTTGCCGAGAAAATTGATTCAATGCGCGCACTGTTAGCGATCGCACGTCGCCGACAAGATCAGTTGAAAGGATTCGTAGACCTTAGCTCAGACTCGCGACTGTCATCCTGAGGCCTGCCACAGGCGCGTGACCCTGGCCGACCTCACGGTGACCCACCGACGAGTCCACCGCGTTTGTCTTATTCATCATTCGCAATCTCGAGCATCCCACGAGTCAGCGCGACGCAGCGTTATCATCCTGCAGAAGTATCATCTTGGCCTGTCGCGGCTGACCATTCTCCCCGAAAAGGGTTCTCAAAGGACTGATCCGCCTCCGGCGTAGAAACACTCTAGGACTTTACGAAGCGATAGCTTTCCTTCGACGAAACCGCGGCTAAAACCGCGGCGCCAGGTCGAATCTTCCGCTTCGAACTGTTTCGTACTCGGTCTCGCCTCCTTCTAGTCAGCGCCCAAGGAGGGGGACTGTCATGAACCTCTGGGCGCATCAGGGAAGGAGCCGCAAGGCTATGGCTACGAAGAAAGCTGCACGCAAGGCCGCCCCAAAGAAGGGCACGAAGAGCCCGAAGAAGAAGGCCGGCGCCAAGAAGGCCGCCAAGAAGAGCCCGAAGAAGCGCCCCGCCAAGAAGGCTGGC
>DASVCM010000766.1:0-3945 GCA_036381635.1 Lacipirellula sp. | reverse complement strand
CTTCCACCTCTTGAGCAACCTGGTCCTGCGGCCCGAAATCCGCCAGGACTGGTCGCCAGGGGCGGGCCTCGACGAGGACAGCTTCCTGATCGATGCGATCCTGACGTACTAACGAAGTGGGCAGTAGGCAGTAGGCCGTGGACAGGAGGCGAGCCGGCCCGTCCCGGCCCCGACGCCCGATGCCTACGAGCGCGACATCCCATGTATAGAACGATGGCAAGGCAAGCGCCTTTTATTGGCGCACCGTCGCGTTGTTTCAAGTAATTGCCCTGTTTTCAGGCGAGAAACAGGCCACCAACTTCTCAAAGGTCGACGCGGCACGGCACTTGCTTTTCCGCTCCCGCAGCAAACCATACGGTCCTTCAGCCGCGGCATCCGAACGCGCTCGACGGAGTCCTACGAGGATTCGACTCTTGCCTGGGTCGGACTGATGTCCCAAAAGGCTTGGCGGCGCACATGCCGCCTGCGAGCCGCCGAGCCGGGACGTCGATCTTCCTCGCCTGGGCCGAAGCTGAAGCCAGGCTGTCGATATCGGGGCGCCGGCCTAGCCGAATCAGAAGGATACCCCAACGGCTCGCGGCGCGCTTTTCCGCCTAAGCCCGCCCGAGCCGGGGTATCCTTCGTTAGGGTAGGCTTTAGGCGGTAGGCTGTAGGCTGCAGGACTCGCGGGAATACAGAGCGAGTGCGGGGATTCTCGCTAACCCATTGCTTCATTAGAATGGGGTTTTGCGGCGGCGCTGAGGCGTTCGCTTATATTCCTACAGCCTACGGTCCACAGCCTACAGCCTCCCCATGAAGCTCATCATCGCCGTTATTCAGCCGAGCAAGCTGGAGGATGTTAAGGCCGCGCTCAGCGAGGTCGAGGTCGTGCGGCTCACGATCATGGACGTGCAGGGCTTCGGCCGGCAAAAGGGCCAGACCGAGATGTACCGCGGCCGCGAGATTACGCTCAATCTGCTGCGGAAGGTGCAGTTACAGATCGCAGTGAACGACGCCTTCGTCGAGCCGACGATCAACGCGATCATCAAGGGCGGCCGCACCGGCGACCACGGCCAGATCGGCGACGGCAAGATCTTCGTGCTGCCGCTGGACGACTGCATCCGCATCCGCACCGGCGAGCGCGGCCCGGAGGCGATCTAAAATGATAAGGCCTAAGCAGATGCCCAAAAAAGCGGGCGCCATGACCGAACTGGCCGACGTCATGTCGCAACTCGAAAAAAAGGGAAGCGAACAGACGCGCAAGACGTACGCGCGCCACGGCGTCAGCATTCCGATGTACGGCGTGAAGATCGCCGACCTCAAGACGATCGCCAAGAAGATCAAAGGCCAGCAGGACCTGGCCCTGGCGCTCTACGACACGGGGAATTACGACGCGATGTATCTCGCCGGCATGGTGGCCGACGGATCGCAAATGTCGAAGCTGCAGCTCGAGAAGTGGGCCAGCGCCACGAGCTGCGAAACGCTCTGCGGCTACGCCGTCCCGTGGGTGGCGACCGAGAGCCCGCTGGGGCGCGAATTGGCGCTGAAGTGGATCGCCTCGAAAAACGAGACGGTCGCCATCTGCGGATGGACAACCTACGCCGGCATTATCGCGACAACGCCGGATGAGGACCTGTTCTTCGAAGAGATTCGCTCGCTATTAGCTCAGATCGTTTCGGGCATTCACACGGCGCCCAACAAGGTGCGTTACGTGATGAACCAATTCGTGATCGCCGTGGGCGCCTATGTCATGCCGCTGCTGGCCGAAGCGAAGAAGGCGGCTCAAGCGATTGGGACCGTGTCGGTCGACATGGGCGACACGGCCTGCAAAGTTCCCGATGCCAGCGAGTACCTCGCCAAGATCGAGGCGGCAGGCCGCGTCGGCAAGAAGCGCAAAACGATGCGGTGCTGAAGCTTCAGTGAGCAGCCGGAGTCGAGCCCTGCCCGCGCGTAGCTCGAAGTTGTGCACGAGACTGCGCGATCGCCCGGTCGCGGCGAACAATCGCGTCTTCACCTGCGGCAGGCGTGGCGAGCGTTTGCCGGATCTGATCCCGAATCGCGCCGGCGTCTAACCGATTCGCGGGAATCGCACGGTTGGTGAGCACCGATACGACGTTATCGGCGACCTGTACGAAGCCGCCGTCGACGTAGAAGCTCTGCTCGCCGGGACGATGACCGATGCGAAGCTCGCCATAGCCAAGCCGGCCGATCATGGGGGCGTGCCCGGGCGCGACGCCGAGTTCACCGTCATACAGCGGCAGCGCGACGAAGTTGGTCAGCGCGTCCACCATCGTCTGTTCGGGCGTAACGACGACGATTCGCAAGCCGGCGGCGGGGATGGCGATGGGGGCTTGTTCGGCCATGTGTTGCTCTTCGCGGCAGCGAGACGCTGCCGGCTAACGTCATTTCCTTAAAGTCTACAGCCTGCAGCCTACGGTCTTACTTCCTCGACTTCTTCCACTGCTCTTCAGCCTGCTCGATCGGGCCGACGTACATGAACGCGTCTTCGGAGAGATGATCCCACTTGCCGTCGCAGATCTCTTCGAAGCTGCGAATCGTGTCGGCCAGCGGCGTGATTTCGCCCGGCTTGCCGGTGAATACCTCGGCCACGAGGAACGGCTGCGAGAGGAACCGCTCGATGCGGCGAGCACGGTGGACGACCAGCTTGTCATCCTCGCTCAGTTCATCGACGCCGAGGATCGCGATGATGTCCTGAAGTTCGCGGTACCGCTGCAGCGTCGTCTGCACGCGACGGGCGACATTGTAGTGCCGATCGCCGACGTACTGCGGATCGAGAATGCGGCTGGAGCTGGCCAGCGGATCGACCGCGGGGTAAATGCCCTTCTCGGAGATCGACCGCTCAAGATAAATGAACGCGTCGAGCTGGCCGAATGCCGTAGCCGGCGCGGGATCGGTCGGGTCGTCGGCCGGCACGTACACGGCCTGCACCGAGGTGATCGCGCCCTTGCTGGTCGAAGCGATGCGTTCCTGCAGAGCGCCCATCTCGCTGGCGAGCGTCGGCTGGTAACCCACCGCAGACGGCATGCGCCCCAGCAGTGCCGACACTTCGCTGCCCGCTTGCGAGAAGCGGAAGATGTTGTCGACGAACAGGAGCGTGTCGGCGCCGGTGCGGTCGCGGAAGTACTCGGCCATCGTGAGCGCCGAGAGGGCGACGCGGAGGCGGGCGCCGGGCGGCTCGTTCATCTGGCCGAACACCATGCAGGTCTGCTCGATGACGCTCTTGCCGGTGTCGCCAATCTTGGCCTCCTGCATTTCGAGCCACAGATCGGTCCCTTCGCGGGTCCGCTCGCCGACGCCGGCGAACACTGAGTAACCGCCGTGGGCCGATGCGATGCGAGCGATGAGCTCGGTAAGAATGACCGTCTTCCCCAGACCGGCGCCGCCGAACAAGCCGGCCTTACCGCCGCGGACGAACGGCGTCAGGAGATCGATAACCTTGATGCCCGTCTCGAACAGCTCGGTCTTGGTGGAGAGCTCGGCCAGCGGCGGAGCGTCGCGGTGGATCGGCCAGCGCTCTTCAGCGTTCACCGGGCCACGACCGTCGACCGCGTCGCCAATCACGTTGAACACGCGGCCGAGCGTCGCCTCGCCAACCGGCACCGTGACCGGGCCGCCGGTGTCGATGCACTCCTGACCGCGGACAAGACCGTCGGTGCTGCCCAGCGCCACGCAGCGGACGCGGCCGCCGCCCAGTTGCTGCTGCACCTCCCCGGTAAGATTGACTTTGACGCCCTTGTTCTCGGCCTGAATCTTTACGGCGTTGTAGATTGCCGGGAGTTGATCCTCAGCAAACTCAACGTCGAAGGTCGAGCCAATGACTTGCGTGATGCGGCCGATGTTCTGGCCAGCGGCGGTTGCGGTTGCCATATTCTTATCTGCAGGTGCGCTAGTGAGTGGATTGCTTCAAGTCACCCCGAGGTCCGCCGAGGGGTGACGATGGTTAGT
>DASVCM010000765.1:0-2976 GCA_036381635.1 Lacipirellula sp. | reverse complement strand
TAGCCCTGGGCGCGTTTGCCGCCCAAGGTCGCGGGACGGAAGCGTCGGAGGCGATTCTTGACATTGCCATCGCCAACGTCAGGCACAGCTCGCTTATGGAGGGAGTGCTAGGGGTGTTTGGCGTCTTACATGACAAGCACTGGACTGGGCATGCCATCCCGCCGGAAGTGTGGCTGCCGGTGCTAGTGGAGCGGCTGAAACAGGACAGCCAAAAGTGGCAGCCACTGGCTTCATCACTGCTTGGCGAGCTTCGAAAGACCTATCAAAGTGGAGTCGGGTCGTCGGAATTGCGCAAGTTGCTGATCGAGTTTGCGACTGATCCCGCCGTCGGGCCGAGCTACCCAGCGTTAGCCCTTCTGCAGCAACCTGATCACGAGATGCCCCTAGAGGACGAGGTCGTGCGGCTCATGAGGCGATCGCTGACTGATCACGACATGAACAACGCTTTGAACGCGCTAAGGATCCTGAACTTTCGGCGCCTGGAGTCGCTGCCCGAGCAGTTCGATGTATTGATGCACGACGACCCGAAGGTTCGACAAGAGGCTCGCACCTTCTTGCCAAACGTGTCCGCGAACGACCGCGCCGCGGTTATAGAACGGCTGTGGGACATTGTGGAGAACCCCGAACGCAAGAACGATCATCGGGATGCCCTACGGGCGTTAGGCGTACTAGTTCGTCAGTTTGGCTACGGCGCAGGCGAGCCTGGCGGCTGGACCGAGTCAGAATTGTACAGACGGTCCATTAAGCGCCTGGAACAACTCATTCGCGAAGGGCCGAAGGATCTAGTACCCGCGGCAATAGTTGCATATGGCATAAGCGCCGAAGGAATTGACGAATGGCTGAAAGATACGGCTGAGCCGACTGATCTTAAAGAGCGAGTAAAGCAATCGCGAGGTAAGATCGAAGCAGAAGAAAGGCGGGTTTTCGGCGATCGCGATTTGGGAATGGGCGGAGGCATGGAGGGTAGTCCCGGCGGCGGAAAGTTCTGACGACAGCGGCCTCGCCGGTTAGCCATTCTCGACCGTTTGTGGTCCCCGCGCGAGACCGCATTCTTCCCTTGAAATAATAAGCCTCATGCTTGCATCCTCGACGGTCGAGAGCGGCCGTCGCTATACTGCCCGGCATGCCAGTGCTGATTGGAGTTGACGAAGCAGGATACGGGCCGAACCTGGGGCCGTTGTGCGTGGCGGCGACGGCGTGGAAGGTTAAGGAGCGGGGGGATACGGGACAGGGGACAGGGGGCAGTAAGGAGTGCGTCGGCGCGGCGGTGAAGCGAGCCGTGGCGTCCCCGCCCACGGCGGCGGCGACGGGCGGCGTCGATCTTTATAAGCTGCTGCGGAAGGCGGTCGCTCGCACGCCGGATAAGGCGGGGCGAAAACTGGCGATTGCCGATTCGAAGGCGCTCTATACGGCCGGGGTTGGAGTCGAGCAGTTAGAGCGCGGGGTGCTGGCGGCGATTGCCTCGATGGGGGCTCCGAGCAACGGCAGCGGGACGCTGCCGGCTAACGCGCCCGCGGATGCGGGGTGTGTCGCGCGGGTTTCGGAGTTGCTCGCGGCGACGGCGGCTGATCCGGACAAGCGACGGCGGGAACTGGATTGCCACTTCGACGATGAGCAGCGGTTGCCGATTGAGGCCGAGGCTCAACAGATTTGCAAGTTGGCGGCGAAGCTGCGGGCCGTTTGCGAGGAGCAAGGCGTGGCCCTGCTCGCGGTGCGGGCGCGGCTGGTGTATCCCGCGGAGTTCAACGAGCTGGTCGAGCACTTCGGCAATAAGGGAGCGGCGCTGTCGCACATCACGCTCGAGCTGGTGCGGCGGGTGGTGGACGAGGTGAGCGGTATTACGCCTGCAGCCCCGGGCTCTGCCCGGGGGTCGCTGGCCACCGGGACAGAGTCGATCCTGATGGAGACTCGCCCCCGGCCAGAGGCCGGGGCTGCAGATGGCGAAGCGGTTCATATCTGCCTCGACAAGCACGGCGGCCGCAATCGCTATGCGGCGCTCTTGCAGCATCACTTCCCCGACAGTTGGATCGCTACCGTCAGCGAGAATCGCAACCGCAGCCGGTACCGCTGGCAGCACGGCGACTCGCCGATGGAGGCGCTGTTTCGCGTCGGCTGCGAGGAGCTGCTGCCGACGGCGCTGGCCTCGATGACGGCCAAGTATCACCGCGAAGTCGCCATGCGGGCGTTCAACGCGTTCTGGACGAGCCGGCTGCCCGCGCTTCAACCCACGGCCGGCTATCCGGGCGATTCGCATCGGTTCAAAGCCGACATTGCGGGGCTACAGGCGGAGCTGGGGATCGAGGATCGGCTGTTGTGGCGATGCAGGTGAACCGGATGCTGGATGCTAGACGCTCGATGCTGGATTAAGATGGCGGCGATCCAGCATCAAGCATCCAGCATCGAGGCCGCCATGCTCCTCTACATCATCCGCCACGCGTATGCGTACGAGCATGGGGACCCGCGGTGGCCGGATGACTCGCAGCGGCCGCTGGAGGCGGAAGGGGCCGAGCGGTTTCGGCGCGGCATGAAGAAGCTGGTCGAGGGCGGCGTGAAGCCGGAAGTCATCGCGTCGAGCCCGTACGTTCGTTGCCGGCAGACGGCCGACATCCTGAGGGAGGAGCTTGACGGCAGGCCTGCGGTGGTTGAACTGGAGGAACTGGCGCCGGGGAGCGATCTCGACGGCCTCCTCCACTGGTCGCGGCGGCAGAAGGCCGATTCCGTCGCGTGGGTCGGCCATTCGCCCGATGTTGAGCATCTTATCGCCGCGCTTATCTCCGAAGGCGACGCTAACGTTCGCATTGCCAAGGGCACGGTTGCGGCGATTCGCATTTATGGCGAGCTTGCCGCCGGAAGCGGCGAGCTGAAGTGGCTCGTCACGCTCAAGACGCTGGGCGCCTAGAATTCGCCGGGCCGAATTGGGATAACGAAGGGTCGCATAGCGGTAGCGTGGCGGGAATCCCTCCCCTAGCCCCTCCC
>DASVCM010000764.1:0-2286 GCA_036381635.1 Lacipirellula sp. | reverse complement strand
TGGCGATGCATTATCGTGATGTCCGGACCACTCAGTGGGGCTGGTCGCGGTAGCCTGCCAGTCGTCTCTTAGACGGGTGCCACGGGGCGTGTGTCGAGAAGATCAGACGCTTCCGTCGCGCCGGCCTATTCGCTATGGCTTCTCGCCAGTTGCCGGACCGATTTAGAATCGCCAGCACAGAAGCCGTCCAGCGGCAGTCTCCTGCCGAGCGCGTTGTCGGGGGTGAGCAGCGACCCCGGTCGCACCCGCGGGTCTTCGAGCGGCTTGGCCGCGAGCGCGTTTGGCAATCCTGCCACCGCCCCGCCACCGAACTGGCAGCGCAGATAGGTGTGACCCGCTTCAGTCAGGACCGCAGTTAGTCGCTCTTGGCGGCGGCGCTCATCCACCGTCCGGCGGGCGGTGCTCAGTAAGGTTCCGACCTCCGGACTTGCGCCGGGCGGCATCGGCCAGCGTCGCTTTCTCGCCGGGCCGCAGCATGAGCTTCATCCGTCGCTGTTTGGAAGTCGTTCGCGTCCGTGTCGCCCACCGGCAATTGCCCGGCTCATAGTGGCCGTCTTCGTCGATGCGATCGAGCGTCGTGCCCGGCGGCCGCGGCCCAATGTCGGCCAGGAATTGCTCAAAGGAGTCGATCCAGGCCGGACAAATTGTTATGCCTCGGCCGCCGTATTTTGAATAGTTCTTGTAGTTTGGATCGAGGCAACGTTTTTTCATGGCAGCCCACGCCAAGTACTCTGGAGATAGGCCCGAGCGCGTCGCGTGACCATGCTTCGTCGACCGCGACTTGAGCAGATCGCGCTTCAAGCATCCGCAGCTTTTCGTCACACCGTGCTTAAGTCGGTAGCCGGCCACCTCTATGACGGCACCACAGTCGCACCGACAGCGCCACCAGATATGGCCCTTTCGAGCGCCTGCGCGTTCAACAACGACAAGTCTCCCGTAACGCTTACCAAGATGATCAATAGGACGCATTCCGTAGTCTCCGCGCGGACGGCACAATGAATCCTCCGCATGATCTGGTCAACGGGAATGGCGTGGTGCCGGCGTGCAAGGCGCTCGCCATTGTCATCGCGGGCGTGATTGACTGACTACCGTCCTTTGCCCGATGGTTCGACCAGTTTGCGGCGCTGCCGGTACTGGCGGCGTTTCTGGACACCGTCCACACGTGGGCGCCACCCAACCGAATGAGTTCGCAATCAAGACTTCAGGCGGCGCCGATAGCGGCATTCCTGGCCGTTGGGCTGGCACCGACCGTCGCGGCCAGCCACCGAACGTCGTCGCCGTGCAGGAAGTCCTCGAGGAGGCCGAGACGCTACGAGAGCATCTGTTTGCCGTGCTCGCGCCCTTAATGGCGAAGGCGGCGGGTCGGCGCGGCCGCCCGCCCAAAGTGCAATGCCGCGCATCAGTCCCGGCTTCCTGCTACCTGCCAGAGTGCCCCTGGCTGGCGATCGAGGTCGACCTTTGTCCAGTGCGGTTGCCAAAGTGACCTTGCGCGCGGTAGAAGCGCGAGCATCCACGATAAGGCGTCGATCACGAGCGGGACCGCGATGACGGGCAGCCGTGACATTCACGGCGGCGTTGAGGGCAGACTAGCTGTGGATCGCTTTCAGCGCGAACTGAATGGTACGGTCGTCCGCCGCCCGTCGCGCCTCCTTGAGCGGGCGAACGCCAACCTCCCGCGCCCTCCGGTGCTCCTCCTGAAGCTGGCGGATCGCATCGACTCTGCTCCTCTCTTCGCGCGTCGGCGGTTCAAGGCACGTCGTGCTTGCTTCGCCGCGTTTCGGTTTCCCCAACCCATGCGGTGGCGGCCAGCGGGCTCGCCCGCGGGTCGCGCGGCGGCCGGATGTAGGCTATGAGCGCCTGCATGTCTGCGTGGCCGGAATGCTTCTGGATGCGGAGGGGGTCGACGCCTTGCAGGAACAGCCAGGTCAGGCAGCCGGCGCGCAGGCTGTGGCCGCCGACCGCGCCGGCGTCGAGTCCGATCGCGCGGGCGCCCTCCTTGACCATCCGCCGAATGTTCTGCCTCGGCAGCCGCTTCGGGCGCACGGAGGCGGCGCCGCCGATCGAGCGGAAGAAGGGACCCGCGGCGTGCCCGGCGGCCGCGAGCCACGCCCGCGCCAGCTCGACCGGGCAGTGGCGCGGCGCGGTCGGGCGGGCCGGGATCCCGTAGACCTCCCGGCCGCGGGCGCCGAGGTTCGTCTTGCTCCGCCGCAGCGTGACGATCAGGCCGTCGTCGCGGACCTCGACCCAGCCGTGGCCGTCGCCGCCCGGCGCGACGTCCAGCATCTC
>DASVCM010000763.1:0-2483 GCA_036381635.1 Lacipirellula sp. | reverse complement strand
CGCAATCGGAGCCCGGTCGATCTCAACCTGCGAATCCGCAAACCGCCGCTCAATTTCAGCGCCGAGCTGCGATTGGAACTCCTCGCAGTACGCCGGCATTGCCAAGCCGACGCCCAGCAAGCAAAGAAGAAGCGAACGGCCGAACCCTCTGCGTCCCTCTGCGTTCATCTGCGGCTCCTTCCGAACTTTTGAACGCGCCGGGGCCGAGACGGCCCGGCTCGCTACTTACTCACCTACTCACCCCGCGTAGCGGCGGATGACGTTCTCCCACCGCCCGGTATTCTTGAGGATCAACTCCACAACCTCGCGCACTGCGCCCCCGCCGCCGGGGACGCTCGTCACGTAGTCAGCCGCGTCGCGCACTTCCTCCGGCGCGTCGGCCACCGCGATCCCCAGCCCGCACCAGCGAATCGTCGGCAGGTCCGGCAGGTCGTCGCCGACGTACGCAATCTCTTCGGCCTTAAGCTTCATCGCCGTCGCGATCGCCTGCACCTCCGGCAGCTTCTCCTTCACGCCTTGGCGAACGACCTCCATGTCGAGCTCGCCGGCGCGCAGCTTCACTACTTGCGAGCTGCGCCCGGTGACAATCCCCGACTGCCCGCCGGCATGCTGCCACAGGCGGATCGCCAGCCCGTCGCGAATGTTGAAGCACTTCGACTCGACGCCCTGGTTGTCCAGGATGACGCCGCCGTCGGTCATCACGCCGTCAACGTCGGTCAGCAGCAATCGAATCGCGGAACAGCGCTCAGCAAGTTTCATTGTCAGTCGAGAGTCGAGAGTCGAGAGTCGAGAGCCAGACAGATCGAGGACTCTGTCCTCTGGCTCAAGTCATTCAACCCTAGACGCTCGTCCTTCCTTCCGGCTCTAGACTCTCGACCCTCGACTCTCGACCTTCGTCAATCCGTCTCCGGCAGCTCGTCAAACGGCCAACAGAACTCCAGAGTTTCCTCTTCGTCCTCGCCGGCGAACAACCGCACGGCCGGCTCGTCGAACTCGGCGCCTTGAAACGGGCGGTTCCAGTATTCACGCGCATGCTCCGGAAGCATGCCCACCACGTCGGTCACGTCGATCATCCCTAAGGGCCTCCCTTGTGCGTCTACCACGGGTAGCTCGCTGAATTTTCGTTCGGTCAACACTTCGATCGCTGAGGTCATCCGTTCGCCCGAGCGAACGGTCGTCGGCGTGCGGGTCATCACATCACTGATAGGCGCATCCAAAGCCGAATCGTTACGCCGCTCGACCAGCCGGGCCAGATCGCTGTCGGTGAACACGCCGGCCAGCCGGCCTTCCGTGTCCAGCAGCATGATCGCCCCGCTGCGGCGGCCCGGGCGGGTACTCGTTACGAGCACCTCGCGAATAGTTTGGTTCGCGCGGGCCAGCCGGCATTCGGCGATTGGCCGCATGTGGTCATCCACCGCGCTCAATTTCAGCCCCAGCGCTCCGCCGGGATGGAACCGGGCGAAATCCTCCGCCTTGAACCCGCGGAGCCGGCTGACGACCAGCGCCAGCGCGTCCCCCAGCGCGAGCATCACCGTCGTGCTCGTGCTCGGCGCCAAGCCCAGCGAACAGGCCTCTTCGAGCCGCCCCAAAGGCAACACCACGTCGGCCGCCCGGCCGAGCGTGCTCTTGTCGCTGGCCGTCATCGCGATCAGCTTCACGCCGAACTGCTTGAGCGCCGGCAAAAGCTGCAGCACCTCGCTCGTCTCGCCGCTCTGCGACAGGGCGAGCACCACGTCGTCCGAATGGACCCGGCCCAGATCGCCATGAAACGCCTCGGCCGGATGGAGAAAGTGGGCCCGGGCGCCGGTCGAGGCAAACGTCGCGGTCAGCTTCTGCCCAATAAGTCCGGCCTTGCCGATGCCCGTCACGATGAGCGAGCCGCGCGTCGTGCGGATGAGCTCTACTGCGGCGTTGAAATTTCCATCAAGCCGCTCAGCCAGCTCGGCAAGCGCACGGGCTTCGACGGCGATGACCTCGCGGCCAAACCGGAGCGTTTCCAGCGGGATCTCCGCGGACGCGAGTGGCCGCAACCGCGCGGCAGCATCCCTGGTCATCGAACCGTCTTCCTTGACGTGCGTAAGAGTGGCGGGGGCGGAGGATTGTATCGCGACTCGCCAAAGGGAACAACGCGAAGAAGAGCTATTAGCCATTAGCTGTTAGCTTTTAGCCAGAGAATGCCAGGATCGATGACATCTTTCTTCTTCTGGCTAATCGCTGACAGCTAACAGCTAAAAGCCCGCCGCAACGCGGCGCATAAAAAAAGCTCCCAGAAAAGCACACGTCCCAGGGGGGCAAAGGACGCGGAACCTTTCCGGGAGCGATTGGACGCAATCACGCATG
This sequence comes from Lacipirellula sp., assembly GCA_036381635.1. Taxonomy (GTDB): domain Bacteria; phylum Planctomycetota; class Planctomycetia; order Pirellulales; family Lacipirellulaceae; genus Lacipirellula. The sequence goes on along the minus strand of DASVCM010000763.1, from coordinate 143 downwards.
CGTTGCCTGGGCGTGATGGACTGCGGATGTGTCGGGCCGCCGTCCATCAAGGAGTGTATCGAAGCGGTAACGAAGCTTCCGTGCCGCGCTTCCCGCTGCGAGGATCGCTTTGCGAGCGATCCAACCACGTGGTCCTTGTGTTT
>DASVCM010000762.1:0-4249 GCA_036381635.1 Lacipirellula sp. | reverse complement strand
GCCTCTCGCTCGCCAGCGGCTCGCGCAGATACCGCAGCACGGCGTCGCGCACCTTGATCAGGGAAATGGCCACCGGCAATTCGCGCTTCGCTTCCTCTTGCCCCAACAGCCAACCGGTAAGCGCCAGCGACGTCTTTTCCTCCGCCGTGAGCGACGGGTCTTCAATCAACTGCACGAAGGACCCTAATCGATCGACGTTGTTATGGCTCAGTTCCTTGACGACTTCCTCTGCGATCGGCGCGGCCAGGCCGCGATGATCGGGATCGGCAATCGCCGCCACGGTCGCTTGCAACGCTTCGCTGATCTGTTCGATCCGGCCGTTCTGCCGTTCATATTCTGCAATCAGATCGCGCACTTCGCCCAGCGTCTCGCCGGAAACTTCTTCCACCGGAAAGTTTTGCAGGAGCGTTCCAACCAGCTTGTGCTGCCCCGCTGAGCGGCGGAGCGACAGCTCGCGAAAGAGCTGCCGCGCTCCGCTGCGCCGCAGTTCCCCGACCATGCTCTCGAGGTCTTTCTTGTCGGGGAATTCCTCGATAATCCGCTCCAGCTCGCGACGTGCTTCCGGATACCGCTCCGCCTGCGCGTAAAACCGCACCGCTTGCAGTCGGGCTTGCCAGTCGTCCTGCGGGATCGCCTTGGCAATGATCTTGGCGAGCGTGTCGGGCGGGATCGAGCTGGTGGCGAGCATCATCTCCCACTGGATCGAACGCTCCGGGCCATTGAGTGCTTCGACGCGCGCATAGCGCGGCGTCAGCTCGGTGATCCCCTGCACGACCGCCAGCGGCCCGTCATTGAGCTGCATCTCGTAGAGGCGCCGGCCGTACTCGTCGAACGGCGTGATGCCCAGGCTGGGGCCCACGCTGACCAGGCGGCCGGCGCTGGCCGAGGGACTCTGCCAGGGGCGGATCGTCACCAGCGGCGCGGGGGCTTGTTCCAGGATTTCGGCGATCCGCTGCCGCGGGATGTAGATGCGGCGGAGCTCGTCGTCGATCACGGCAATCGACTTGGTCGCGATCTCACCCGCCTGGTTGCTCGGACGCTCGGGATTATCGGCCACGCCGGTGGTCGTCGCCAACACGCCGCTGAGCACCCGGCCGTCGTTGAGGCGGATCGTCTGGGCGGCCGCTTCGAGCGCTAATGCGCCAAACGCCGAGGCGGCGGCGAGCAAAGCGAAAAGCGATCGTTTCCCCAGCAAATGCAGGCGGTCGTCGGTCATACTGTTCATTGTGACCGACTCGCCAACTCGGTCAAACTTTCTGCCCAGTCGCCGACGGGCCGGCGTATTGACAGTCCGCATCGTCCGCGGAAGATGGGACGACTAACGCCGATTCTATCGATTATCTGGCCCGCATCTCTGGCTCGCACGCCGCATGAATCTCCGCTCCGCATTGCGACTGCTCCTCGGCTTGGCGCTGGGCCTCCCGCTGCTGCAGATGCTCCTCTTCTGGGTGGCGAGGCTGCTCAGCGCGATGGGCGACGCCGCGGCGGCCCGCATCATCGAGCGGCTAATGGTCGTCAACGGCGTCGTTTGGCTCGTCGCGCTGCTCGCGATCATCGTGCTCCTCGCGGTGCGAGCCATTGACGATGACGATGAGCTCGAGGGCGATTGAGCCTGCAAAACGCGCTTGAAAAACAGCCTGAGGCAAGCTTACCTCAAGCTGCCCGTGCGACTCACAGCGTCGGACGAACGCTACGCCCATTGAACGCCCGCGCCGGCGCCGCGACAATGGGCCTCCATGAAGCACATCCAGCGCGAGAGCCTCTGCCACGACCCGATCCACGGCTACATCCCGTTCATCTCGGTCGTCGACGCCGGCGAAACTTCCGAACGGATGCTGCTGGATCATCCCTGGATGCAGCGGCTGCGGCAGATTCACCAGTTGCAAACCGCCTGGTGGGTCTATCCTTCCGCCGAGCACACCCGGTTCCAGCACGTCGTCGGCACGATGCACATGGCCAGTCGGGCCGTCGCCTCGCTGTACGCAAGCCTGCAGGAAATTTGCCCCGATGCACCCAGCCGCGGGTTCGTCGAATGCACGATGCGGCTGGCGGCCCTCTTGCACGATGTTGGCCATGGGCCGTTCGGCCACTTCTTCGACGCCCACTTCTTAAGCGGTTACCGCCAGGCGGACGGCTCCAGGCTGACGCACGAAACGCTCGGCGCCCACATCATCATCAACGAACTGGGCGCCCTGCTCCGAGGAATCCGCCGTTGCCCCAATAGCGAGTTGGCGCCTGGCGAGGAAATCGATCCGGCGCAAATCGCCTGGCTCATCACGCGGCCTGCCGAGCAAGACCAGCACGCGCAACCCCGCTGGCTCACGTTGCTGCGAAGTCTCTTCTGCGGACTGTACACGGTCGACAACATGGACTTCGTGCTGCGCGACGCGTTCATGTCCGGCTACAGCACCCGGGCGTACGACCTCGATCGGCTGCTACGTTACAGCTTCTTCAGCGAACGCGGGCTGACGATCCACCACCGCGGGCTGAACGCCCTGCTCCGCTTCATGCAAACCAAGAGCGAGCTGTTCCGCGCTGTCTACTTCCATCGCACCGTACGGGCGATCGACAAGACGCTCGAAGGCCTTTTTCGCGACAGTAAGCACTGGCTGTTCCCCGGCAATCCGTTGGAGCACCTCGAGGAGTACCAAGGCTTCACCGAATGGTCGCTATTGATCGACGTCGCCCGCTGGCACAAGAGCGACGATCCCAAGCAGCGTGAGCTTGGCGAGCGCTGGCGGCGGCTCTTGCAGCGGCAGGTCGACTGGGAAGCCGTCTACGAACGCAACCTCACCTTCGGCCCGGCCGACTCGGAGCAGACGAGCATCTTCAGCGACGCGACGCTCGTGGAGCAATCGATCCGCCGGCTTTTGCCGGAGGCGATTCGCGATATTGAGATGCAGATCGATCTGCCGCGGCACATTTACCGCCCGCATGAGACGAAGGCGACCGCCGGGCAGAACTTCCTCTACACTGCCGGCGGCGCCACGCGGCGGCTGGATGACGACCAGCTCTTCCGCCAACTGCCGGTATCGCACCGCATGTGCCGCGTGTACCTGCGCCGCAACCCGCCGCGCGAGCACGTGGCGTCAATCGCCGCCGCCCTCGACCAACTCGTCGGCAGCGGCGGCGAGGACGACCTGACGAACATGTAAGCCGTCAGATTTCCTCACGCAAAGGCGCAAAGCTCGCAAAGAAAGCCGAGTTGAGACGCCTGACCCCGCGTGTCACTCCCAATTACAATAGGTTTGTCTTTAAATTCTTTGCGCCTTTGCGTGAGATCTCTTTGATGCCCCACGATCGTTTTGAGAGCCCGCTGGAAACCCGCTACGCTTCCGCCGAGATGAGCGAGCTGTGGAGCGCCCAGCGGAAGCACAGCACGTGGCGACAACTTTGGGTCTGGCTGGCTGAGGCCGAAGCGGAGATGGGGCTGCCCGTCACCGAGCAGCAGATCGACGAGCTGCGGGCCCACATCGAGACAATCGACTTCGCCGCCGCCGACCGTTACGAACGCGAGCTGCGGCACGACGTGATGGCCCACGTTCACGCCTACGGCGACCAGTGCCCGACGGCGAGGCCGATCATCCATCTGGGTGCAACCAGCCAGTATGTCAATTGCAACACCGAGCTGATGCTCTTCCGCGAGTCGCTCGAGCTAATCGCCCGCCGGCTGGCGGCAGTGATCGACGCGCTCGCCACATTCGCGGAAAAATACCGCGATCTTCCGACGCTGGCGTTCACGCACTTGCAGCCTGCGCAGCCGACGACCGTCGGCAAACGGGCGGCGCTCTGGGCGTACGATCTCGCACTGGATCTCGCCGAGGTCGAGCATCGCCTGAGCCAGTTGAAGGCGCGCAGCACCAAGGGCACCACCGGCACGCAAGCCAGCTTTTTGCACCTCTTCGACGGCGATCATGCGAAGGTCCGCGAACTGGAACGACGCGTCGCCAGGAAGATGGGTTTTGACGACACGTATGCCGTCACCGGCCAAACGTACCCGCGGAAGATCGACGCCCAGGTCGTCGACGTCCTCGCCGGCGTCGCCGCCTCCGCCCATAAGGCGGCCACCGACATCCGCATCCTCGCCCATCGCAAGGAAATCGAAGAGCCGTTCGAGAAAAACCAGATCGGCTCCTCCGCGATGGCCTACAAGCGCAATCCGATGCGGTGCGAGCGAATCTGCGGCCTCTCGCGGTTCGTGATGAGCCTGCAGGCCAACCCTCCTGCCACGCTCGCCACGCAGTGGATG
>DASVCM010000761.1:0-3132 GCA_036381635.1 Lacipirellula sp. | reverse complement strand
GCCGCCTGTCCCGCCACGCCCGCCAGCACCTGCAAATCGAGATCCGTGAACCGGCTCCGCTGATCGCTGGTGTCGATCTGGATGACGCCCATTGGTTCGCCGCTCGAGTCGATCATCGGCGCGCAGATCAGCGAGCGGATGTGGAAGTCGGCGATGCTCTGGGCCATGTTGAACCGGGCGTCGGACGCCGCATCGGCCGAGAGGATCGCCTTCTTCTCCTCCATCGCTCGCTCGACGATCGTGCGGCTCCAGCGCATGTCGTCGTCGTCGCCGCGGCGAGCCTTCGTGACGATGGCTGCCAGCGGTCCGCCGGGTTTGGGCCGCATGATGATGAATCCCCGATCGGCCTGCACAAAGATCTTGAACAGGCTGTCCAGGATTTTCGGCAGGATGTCCTTCACCGAGAGCGTGTTGCTGAGATTCGTGGAGATCTCGATCATCGCCTGGAGCTGCTGCTCCGGCCTGGCCGAGACTTGCCAGGAGGCGCGGCCGTCCTTGCTCACGTCGAGCGTGGCCATGATGCTGGAGTGCTCGTCGTCGGCGGCAGCCGCGGCCGTGGCCAGCGGCGCCAGCAGCGAGGAGCCGGCGAAGGGATCGATGCTCGGCAGCTTGACTTGCGGCACCTGGTGGAACTCGATCAGCACGTCGCAGATGAGAATCTGATCGCCGTCGCGGAGCTGATGCTGATCGATGACCTGCCGGCCGTTGACGAACGTGCCGTTGCGGCTGCCGTTGTCCTTCACGAAGAACAAACCGTTGTCGGCGCTGACAATCGCATGCCGGCGACTCACGGCTGCGACATCGAGGACAATGTCGCACTCATGGCTGCGGCCGATGACCGACTCGCCTTCGGCGAGCGTGAACTGTTTTCCGGTGTCGTTGCCCTGAAGGATTGTAAGGGTTGCCATGACAGGGCCCGTGGCATTGCAGAGCGGCGAGTCGACGCCGGTGCAAACTTGGAATTGCCGCGCGGCGGTCCGCGTGCAATGTCCCCCGCGATCTTGCGGGTAACCGGGTGATTCTAGCGCGGCTCCGGCTGGGGCGTCAACAAGTTGCCGGACGAGCCAATTCGCCGAGCTGCCAAGGACTTGCGCCGCGGGCGGCCTTGACGACGGCCGATTATCGGCCTACCGTTGAGCGTTCGCCGAGTGGCGCCTTGGGGCGTAGTGTAATTGGCAACACTGCAGATTCTGACTCTGCCATTCTAGGTTCGAGTCCTAGCGCCCCAGCTTCTTCCGCCTTCTTCGTTCGGGGAAGACTGCCTCACGCAAAGGCGCAAAGCTCGCATAGGAGTAGAGGACTTAGAACACACTAATAAACATTGATCTCCGCTAATCGGGATTAGCGGAGATTAGCGAAGATTTGTGTTCTTTATTCTTTGCTATTTTCTTTGCGTGCTTTGCGCCTTTGCGTGAGGCCTTTTTTATGCGCCGGGCGGCGTGCGGATGACCAGGAGCCGCGGTTCGGTCATGTCTTCAATGGCGTAGCGGACTCCCTCGCGGCCCAGGCCGCTGTCTTTGACGCCGCCGTAGGGCATGTTGTCGACCCGCCAGCTTGGGATGTCGCCGATGATGACGCCGCCAACTTCCAGCCGGTCCCAGGCCCGCTGAATCTTGTAGACGTCGCGGGTGAAGACGCCGGCCTGCAGGCCGTATCGGCTGTTGTTCACCTCGTTGAGGGCCGCGTCGAAGTCGCGGAACGACTCCAAGACGGCGACGGGGCCGAACGCCTCCTCGGCGCAGAGCGACTGGTCCCGCGGCACGTTTTCCAACAGCGTCGCCTGGAGCATCACGCCGTCGCGCTTGCCGCCGCAGAGGACGCGGGCGCCGGCTTTCACGGCGTCGCTAATCCACTTCTCCAGCCGCTTCGCCTCGTCCTCGGCGATCATCGGGCCGATGAACGTCTCTTCGAGCTTCGGATCGCCCATCTTTAGTTCGCGCGTCGCCGCGACTAAGCGGTCCTTGAGGTCGTCGTACACGCGTTCGTGGACCAGGATGCGCTGCACCGCGATGCAGCTTTGGCCGGACTGGTAGAAGGCGCCGGTGATCAAGCGTCCGACGGCGTCATCGAGGTCGGCGTCCTCGTCGATGATGCAGGCCGCGTTGCCGCCGAGTTCGAGGATGACCTTCTTCTTGCCGGCGCGGGCTTTGAGTTCCCAGCCGACGGTGGTCGAACCGGTGAAGGAGAGCAACTTGAGCCGGTCGTCCGTGGTGAACAAGTCGGCGGCGTCGCGGCGGCAGGGGAGGATCGAAAAGGCGCCGGGCGGCAGGTCGGTTTCGGCCAGGACTTCGCCGATGGTGAGGGCGCCGATCGGCGTGCGGCTGGCGGGCTTCAGGATGAAGGGGCAACCCGCCGCGATCGCCGGGGCGATCTTGTGAGCGGCGAGGTTCAACGGAAAGTTAAACGGCGAGATGAACGAGCACGGGCCGATGGGCACGCGCTTGTACATGCCCGCGTAGCCGCGGGCTCGCGGCGAAACTTCGAGGTTGATCACTTCGCCGCCGATGCGAATGGCTTCGCCGGCGGCGATGCGGAAGGTGTCGATGAGCCGCGCCACTTCGCCCCGGCTGTCGCGGATCGGCTTTCCCGCTTCCACGCAGAGGGAGTAAGCCAGCTCCTCGGCCCGCTCGCGGAAGCGTGCGACGCAATGCTCGAGGATCGCTTGCCGCTCGTAGGGCGCCAGGCGGGCCATCGGCTCCGCGGCATTTACAGCGGCGCGGATGGCACGATCGATCGTCGTCGCATTGGCCAGCGCCACGCGCGTGGCGACCTCGCCGGTGTACTTGTCGGTCACCTCGAGGTCGACGTTAGGCTGCTGGGGGCGATTGGCGAGATAGTAGGGATATCCCTTGCGGAGATTCATCGGGTTGCTCCTCCCCGGTAATGTACCAACTCGTCCTCGCCCTGAATGGTCTCTCCGTTGTGTCATCTGTCGCAAACTCATTTTTGGCGACAAAATGGAACTGTCCGAAGTGCTTCATACCATTCGAGTTGGGACGTCAAGGGAACGGATATATGTCGCATGAGCTTGGACGGAGTCATCGAGGCGGCAGGTTTGCGCCTCGCTGGTAAATGAACATCACGAGGCGCGCCTTTGGCTGGGAACTATCGATGTCGTAGTTTCGCGCATCC
>DASVCM010000760.1:0-7031 GCA_036381635.1 Lacipirellula sp. | reverse complement strand
AGCTTCGGCCCCTTCTCGGGTCCGAGCACCTCGGCCACGACGCTCGCGCCGCTCACCAGCGGCGAGCCAAGCTTCAAGTCGCCCGAGCCGTCGCTGACGGCCATCACGCGGTCGAAAATGATGGTCTGCCCGGCGGGGACGTCGCGGTAGTCGACGAGCAGCTCCTGGCCCTGCTCGACTTTGATCTGCCGCCCGCTGTCTGAAATGATCGCGTACATGGTCGTTATCCGAGGAATATCGCCAACAATGCTTAAGTGTTTCCGGCCAATAGAGCCTCGTAATCTACCCGATTTCCCGCCACGCGCGAAGGGGGAGACGGATCCTTTAGAACCCTGTCACCCCGAGGTGCCGAGGGGTCCGCCTAGATTCGTCGGCGATTACGGCAATTCGGCCTACCAATTTGCCGGCTCGCCATGCAGCATAGGAACTCCCAGCCACCTTACGAGGACCGCATCACCGATGAAGCCCGCCTCTCGACTATTCGCTTGTTTGGTTTGTCTGCTCGTCCAGGGCCGCCTCACGGCTGAGGAATCCGCCGACTGGCGCCCCCTGTTCAACGGCACGAACCTCGACGGCTGGGAAACCTGGCTCGGCCCGCCCCGGGCGAAGGTTCCGGGGCTTGATCTGCCCACCGATGCCAAGGGCCGCTACACCAAGCCCGTCGGTCTCAACATCGATCCGACGAACGTGTATTCCGTCGTCGAAGAAGACGGCGCCCCGGCGATCCGCATCTCGGGCCAGATTTACGGCGCCATCACGTCGCTGGAGGAGTTCGAGAACTACCATCTGCGACTGGAAATGAAGTGGGGCAAGAAAAAGTGGCCGCCGCGCGAGAACCGCGTGCGCGACAGCGGGCTGCTCTACCACTGCACGGGCGAACATGGCGGCCACAACGGCGTGTGGATGAAGTCGTTCGAATGCCAGATCCAGGAAGGCGACACCGGCGACTTCTGGCCCGTCGGCGGCACGATCGTCGACGTTGAAGGCGAGAAGCCTGACGCGGAGTCGCTGCTGACATTCCGCAAGGGAGCGCCGCTGCACCGCGGCGTGTCACAGCGAATCGTGCGCAATCCGCGCTCCGAAAACCCCACCGGCGAGTGGAACACCGTGGAGATTTACGTCCATCGACAGACGGCCGCCCATGTTTGCGAGGGGAAGACGAACATGATCCTCACCGGTCTGCGGCATAAGGTGGACGGCCGCGAGCAGCCGCTCACTCGCGGCAAGCTTCAGATTCAGTCCGAAGGGGCGGAAGTTTTCTATCGCGACATCGAGATTCGGCCGATCGACCGCATTCCCGATGAGATTCTGCTGGAGCGCTGAGCCAACCCAACGACGGCCCAACCGTCATTCTTCGCTCCGCTCAGAATGACGGCCTAATCGTTCCATGACCCGCGGCATCAACGGAAGTTCACTGTAGAACTTCGCACTGGGATCGATGCCAAGCTCTTCATTCCGGTCGATCATTTGCCGCACGCTGGGCGTCTCCGCAAGCTGCGGCAACGCCCAGAGCCACGTCGCCGCCATCACAGCGACGCAGGCGAGCAAACGCGCGCCGGGGGCGAGACGCCCCGGCTCGCTATGGGTTGAGCAATTGTAGGCCGGCATCCGGGAACACTTTCGTAAACATCAACCAGACCATCGTCAGCGATAGCGCGAGATTGAGCGCCTGCCCGCAGACGTAAAGCACCAGCGGCTTGCCGCCGACCAGGAACCGGCTAAGCTCTCGGAAGTTTGTCTCCAGCCCAATACTGACGAACGCCAGGCAGAAAAGCCAGGTGCGAAGCAGCTTGGTCGAGGCGGTGACCGCCGACACTGTGGACCGACCTTCGAGGCCTTGGCTTTCGATATACGAGAACAGCAGCGAGGCGGCAAGGAATCCCAGCACGAACTTGGGAAACCGCCGCCAGACTTCCATCAGGCTCGGCCGTTCACCGCTGGCTGAGCGCTCGACGCGCGTCACCCAGTACACGGCGACGGCGAACGCAACGGCGCCAATCAGGATGTTTTGAATCATCTTGATCGTGACGGCAACGGTCACGGCCGTCTCGGCTTCGCGCGTCCCCTGCTCATAGAGCATGCCTCCCGCCGCGGCGACTGCGCCAGTCGAGTCGATTGTGCCGCCGATCCAAGCGCCGCCCAGCACCGGGCCGAGATCGAGCGCTTTGATCACTCCTGGCATGACGACCATCATGACCGCCGTGAACGCCAGCGAGAGCCCGACGGCAAGCGACAATTCTTCCTTCTTTGCCTTACAAGCTGCCGCCGTGGCGATGGCGGCTGACACGCCGCAGACCGACATATCGGCGCTGATCACCATGTTGAGCGACCGTGATGGAATCCGTAGCACGTACTGTCCGAACAGATAAGTGAGGATCAGCACCGTGGGCGTCACCACCCAAGAGATGAACACCCCTGGAATGCCCAGAGCCAGTAGGCGATTGATGAGCACCTCGGCCCCCAACAGCACAAGGCCCGTCTTGATGTAGAACTCGGTCCGCACCGCAGGCCGCAGCCACGCGGGCGTACCGACGGTGTTGCTGATCATCAGCCCGACGATTAGAGCCCAGAGGGCGTATTCGAGATTGTAATGCTTGACGACCTTCTGCTCCGCGAGCAATAGCGCGAAAAGGGCAAGCAGAAAGACTCCGAGAAAGGCGCGCGGAAAGCCGCGGACGCGCTCGCCAGTGCCGGCGAGGCCGGCGCTGAATAGGGCGAGCACCGTTACGAAGGCGCCCATGATGCCGACTAAAACATAGCCGTCTTTACTGCGGAATGCGTCGAGCGGATTGGACTCCCAATCCCGTACATCGCTCAGAAACCGCTTCAACGGGTTGACGGCCAGCGACGCAGTAACCTCGGCTTTCCGTTTGATCAGCTCCTCGAACTGCTTGGGCGTTGCGCTTGGATTTTGCCTTAGAAGATCGATTTGCCCATCAAGCTGTTCAATCGCTGCCAGCCGCGGCGCATTGTCTTGCGGATGCGAGAGAATCGTCGCGGCGAGGAGAAGGAGCAGCACCGCCCAACCGAGCCAGATGGCCCACACATCTTCGCTGCGCCACGGGGAGGCGTTCAGCCCTTCGTACTCAACTTCGGTTTCGCTCGGCGATGCTTGGGGTTCCATCTCGCTCCTATCGGGTCAATAGGTCGCCGGCCAGGTCTCCGCAGGCGACTCGCTGCGGCGAGATGGCCGGGCTATATATCGTCGACGCGCACTTCGCGGCCGCTGGCGTCTTCGCATTCGAACTTGAGAAACTCCGGCGACAGGTCCTCGCGGCCGATGACCAGCACCTGCACGTTGTGCTCGTCTTCCATCTTCGTAAGCTCGCGACGCTTGCGATTGTTGATGTAGCTGGCGACTTCCTCCTCGACCGTAACCGCCACGCGTGCGACGTTTGCGTGCTGGGCGCACATGATCAGCTTGCGAATTACCTCGATCGCCATGCTCTCGGCGCTCTTCACCAGGCCCGAGCCGCTGCAGGACGGGCATTCCTTGTAGACGCTTCGCTTCAGGCTCGGCCGAATCCGCTGCCGCGTCATCTCGATCAGCCCAAACGGGCTGATTCGCAGGATCTTCGTCCGCGCCCGATCGCGGCGAACCGCATCGCGCAGGGTGCGCTCGACGATCCGGCGATGGCGATCCTTGCGCATGTCGATGAAGTCGTTCACCACCACGCCGCCAAGGTCGCGCAGCCGCAATTGCCGGGCGATCTCCTTGGCCGCGATGCAGTTGAGCTGGAAGGCCGATTCCTCGGCCCCGCCGTCGGTCCGAAAGCTGCCGCTGTTGACGTCGATCGCCACCAGCGCCTCGGTCTGATCGATGACCAGCGAGCCCCCGCCGCGGAGCGGCACCTTACGCTGGTTGATCTTCGCGATCTCGTCGTCGAGCTTGTACTTGTGGAACAGCGGCTCCTTTCCTTCGTAGAGCTGCAGCCGGCTGACATACCGCGGCATCACAATCTGCAAGAATTCCTTGGCCCGCTCGAACGCCTCGGCCTGATCGATATAGATGCCGTCGACCTCGCCGGTGAAGATGTCGCGAATCGTCCGGATGATCATGTCGGACTCTTCGTAGATGTCGCACGGAGCCGGCGCCTTCTTGATGCGGCGGACGATCACCTTCCACAGCCGCACCAGGTACGCCAGGTCGCGCGACAATTCTTTCTTCGTTCGATCCGTGCCGGCGGTGCGGACGATGAACCCCAGTCCCTTCGGCGGGTTCAGCTCCCGCAAGATGTCTCGCAACCGGCGGCGGGCGTCGTCGTCCTCGATCTTCCGCGAAACGCCGATGCGCCCCAGCGCGGGCATCAACACCAGGTAGCGGCCGGGAATGCTAATGTACGTCGAGAGCGTCGGTCCCTTCGTCCCGATGCCTTCCTTGATGACCTGCACCAGGACTTCGTCGCCGCGGCGGAAAATGTCTTGAATCGGCGGCTTGATCCGCGGACGCACGCCGGGACGCATCCGCTTTTGAGCCGTGCGGCCGCCGGGCTGGCGGCGCATCGAGCGGCCGTTGTCGCCCACTTCTTCCAGGTCGTCGTCGTCCTCGTCGCCGTGGTCGTCGCGCTCGTCGTGATGGCCCAAATCGTCGCCGGCCTGCGTGCCGTTGGGCATGATCGGCCGATCGGGATCGAATCCCCCCTGGCGAAAGTACTGCGGCTCGACGTCGCTGATGTGGAGAAAGCCATTGCGGCCGACGCCGAAATCGACGAAGGCGGCCTGAATGCTCGGCTCCAGGTTGACGATCTTGCCTTTGTAAATGTTGCCGACGTAGTTGTCCTGGCTGCTCCGCTCGATGTAGAGCTCTTCGAGCAGCCCGTCTTCGCAAATCGCGATCCGGCATTCCTCCGGCTGCGCGACGTTAATCAACATCTCCTGCTTCATGTATTCGTTTCTTTCTGTTCTAGATTCGACGCGCCTCGCGATCACAAAAGGCGATCAAGCAAATGCTGCGTCTTGATTGATTCTTGTTTGAGCCGCAAAAGAGCGCAAAAAACACAAAAAGAATGATCCTCTCTCTTTCATCTTTTTGCGACTTTTGTGCCTCTTTGCGGCTACTCTTCTTTCCGCAGAAGTCCTAAACCGGGAACTCCGGAAACACTTTTGACAGTTCCTCTTTCAAGTAGGTTTTCACGTCGCGAGCCGTTTCGATCCCGCGGACCTGCTCGGCGACGCGCTCACATTGTTCGATTGATACGCTGCGGCAGACGCGCTTCACCTCGGGGATGGCCGAGGGCGTCACGCTGAGCGTCCGCAGGCCCATGCCCAACAGCAGCATCGTGTACAACGGGTTGCCGCACATCTGGCCGCACATGCTGATCGGCCGGTTGTAGGCGGTGGCCGTCTTGACGGCCATGTCGATCAAGCGGATGACCGCCGGGTCGGCCGCCGTGTACAGGCTGGCCACGTCCTTGTTGCTGCGATCGACGGCCAACGCGTACTGGATCAGGTCGTTCGTGCCGATGCTGAAGAAGTCGGCCTCCTCGGCGAAGCGGTCCATCATCAGCACCGCCGAGGGGACTTCGACCATCATGCCGACCGGCATCGCGCGGTCGAACGGAATCCCCTCCTCCTCGAGATCCTCCATCGCGTCGGCGAGCACCATCTTCGCCTGCCGCAGCTCGAGCATCGTGCTGACCAGGGGGAACATCAGCTTGATGTTGCCGCGCGCACTGGCTCGCAAGATCGCTCGCAACTGCACGCGGAACAAATCGCGGTTGCGCAGCGCCAGCCGGATGCTCCGCAGGCCGAGGAAGGGATTGCGTTCGTCCTCAGGGTCGGGCAGCGTGCGCATCTTGTCGGCGCCGAGGTCGAGCGTGCGAATCACAACCGGCTTGCCGTCCATCGCGACCGCCACTTCGCTGTACGCGGCCAGATGAGCCTCCTCGGAGGGATCGTCGTCGCGGCCCAGGTACATAAACTCGGTGCGGTACAGCCCGATGCCGTCGGCGCCGCGCTCCTCGCACTGCTGCACCTCGGCGGGGAACTCGATGTTCGCGAGCATCGTGATGCGCACGCCGTCGGTGGTCTCGGCCGGCAGATCGCGAAGCGTCTCCAGCTTGGCCGCCAGCGTGCGCTGCTCTTCGACCTCATGCCGATAGCGGGCCAGCGTCTCTTCATCGGGCTGCAGGAAGATGAGTCCCTGGTCGCCGTCGATGATGGCCGTTTCGCCGCCGGAGACGTCCGTCAGGAAGTTCCCGACGCCGACGACCGCGGGAATGCCAAGGCCTTCGGCGACGATCGCCGTATGGCTGCCGGGGCCGCCAATCTCCGTAACCAGCCCCATGACAAACTGGGGGTTGAGATTAGCCGTCTCGCTGGGCGTGAGATTGTGGGCCAGTACCAGCACCGGCGAGGTGATTTGGGCCAGTTCCTGCCGAGCCGTGCCGAGCAGATGGCGAAGCAGCCGCTTCTGAATGTCGAAGATGTCGTTGGCCCGCTCGGCCATGTACTCGCCGTTGAGCGACTGAAAGACCTTCGCGTACTTGCTGAGCGCCCGGCTGACGGAATACTCCGGCGAGTAATGCCGGGTGCGGATCATGTCCTCCAGCTCTTGCCGCAGGCGGCGGTCGTTGAGCATCTGGAGGTGGGCCGAGAAGATGGCCGCGTATTCGCCGCCGAGCTCCTTCTCGACGCGGGCGCGATTGCGTTCAACTTCGGCGGCGGCCGCTTCGATGGCGCCCCCGAGGCGCGCAAGCTCCTGCTCCACGGCGTCGCGTCCGACGAACCGCCGCGGTATGCGGAACCCTTCATTATCCAGGATCAGAGCTTCGCCGATCGCCACTCCCGGCGACACCGCGATGCCTTGCAGGCGTTCCATAGCGCCCTCGCTATTGGGGCACCCAGGCGATCCACTGGCGGCGACAAGCATTTGCCCGCGCTGAAGCGAGCGTTGCGTTAGTCAGCGAGTACCGGGGTTCACCCGCGGTCCGCCCGGAGGCGGCGCCCCAGGCGCCGGCCAGGCGAGAAGCATCGTGCGATCTGGCGCTGTGAACCGTCGCATCAGCTGTTACTCACTGAACTATCGCAAT
>DASVCM010000759.1:0-3775 GCA_036381635.1 Lacipirellula sp. | reverse complement strand
CGCACCTCGGCGTCCGCGCCGACGCCCTTACTCGTGGGAATGATGATGGCCGCGTCCGCCACGGCCGGCGCGACCAGAATGCCAGCCATCATGCTGGCGCGGACCCATTGTTGCAGCTTCATTAGAACCTTCCTCCGGCGCTAGTTGAGGACGAATTAGTTAATGCCTACTCAGAGAACCAGGTCGCATTCAGTTGTGCGAACTTTAGAGACAAGGGTTTTGGCTAGCCATCGCAAGGCTAACGATCAGGATGAGTGGAGGCCCCGCGGTTGGGCCCTCAACTCAATATAACCAAGCGTGCGTTGCCAGAAATGATCTAAACTCGCATTTAATGGCATAAAAAACGCAGACCTGGGCGGTCAATCGCAGGCAGATGCCATTAGCCTTGCGGCCTGAAAGGCCGCGCCAGGACAGCCCAGCTCGAACAAGCGCATTCAGTCGCTATCGCGATGAATTGCAGCCCCGGCCTTTGGCCGGGGGCCGGTCTCCACTGGAACAGAGTTTGTCCTGGTGGAGACCGATCCCTCGGTGGAGCCGGGGCTGCAATAACTTCGAGTCACGCCGCGATAGCAACTGCATAAGCTTGGGAGGCCCTGGGGCATGTCGTGGGAAGACTCGGTTAGCCTCTGAAAGGGCGCAAACCAACAGGTGGAAGGCGAATGCCCACACGTGTCGGCGTGCGATAATTGGGATATTAATTGCACAAAACGGTACTACGCTGCATTCCGCCGCGGCTCTACTATTGGGCGTGCTGAGCTGTGGGCGAGGCGCGGAGCGGAGTCGTCAGGCTAGGGGGGCGCCTCGGGCGCGTCGCACTTTGGTCGAAGCGGACGCGTAGAATTCCCTCCTCGGCTGCACTCTGTCACGCAGCAATCGCAGCAACGCTTTTCTGAGTTCTCTTTTGAGGCCCTCTTCGAAGGATTGAGACCGTGGAAAACCTTTCACGCCCTGCGCGAACTGATAGGAACGCCTTTACGCTCGTCGAACTGCTGGTCGTGATTGCGATCATCGGCGTGCTGATTGCTCTGCTGCTGCCGGCGGTCCAAGCGGCGCGCGAAGCGGCTCGCAACTCGCAGTGCAAGAGCCAGCTCCGTCAGATTGGGCTGGGGATGCTCAACTATGAAAGCGCCCAAAAGACCTTTCCCGCCGGCGGCTGGAGCTTTCACTGGATGGGCAACCCCTCCCATGGCGTGGGTCCGCGCCAGGAAGGCGGCTGGATCTATCAAGTTTCTGATTATCTCGAGAATCAGAACGTTAAGAAGATCGGCGGAGCAGGCTTAACGGGCGCGGCGCTGCGAGCCGCGCTGAAAGATCAGGCCACGGTCGTGATCCCGATTTTCAATTGTCCCAGTCGCCGACCAGCCCAACTCTATCCGAACTATGAGACGGTGATCTTCAACGCCGACCCGGCTCCCTTGGCCGCCAAGTCAGACTATGCGGCCAATGGCGGGCACAGCGTGACGGATGCCTCGGGAAGACCGGCGCCTGATTCTACGCTTACGGACTGTCAAGATAAGTTTCCCAGTTGTGACTGGGTGAATAATGACCGTTGGATCTCGGATAGCTGGAGTGGTATCGTTGCCGACCGCGCGGGAGCGCGAATCGCGCAGATTACCGATGGCACGTCGAATACCGCGGCGGGAGGTGAGAAATGGGTCAGCCATCTGTTCTACGAAATCGGATCGAATGTGGCGGTTGGACAAAAGCCTGATGACAATCCGGCTGATAACAGCTCGATGTATCAGGGATACGATCAAGACACAGTTCGCGCCATTAGCGGCAGCTTTAGCGACAGCGGCGAGCCCCAAGGCGCTTTGCCGCGACGGGACGAGGAATACACTGGAGATCCAAAGACCGCAGGCGCAAGTTACCGTCACAATTTTGGCAGTGCCCATCCCGGCGCCGTAAATATGGTGATGTGCGATGGCTCGACGCAAAGCTACACGTTCGACGTCGATCCGTTAGTCTGGAACGCCATCGGCGGCCGCGCCGACGGCGATATCAACTAGTCAGGTCGCCAGTCTCGGCTGCCATTCAAGAAGTGTCACGCAGCGCCAAGCCGCCGCGGTGATGGCCATCAGCAATCAGGCCGCATGCTCGCGAATCTGAATTTGGCGGTGCTGCTGGTCTACCTCGGCGCCATCTTCGCCTGCGGCTGTTGGTTCGCCGTGCGGAAGCAAACGCCCGACGCGTTCATGGCGGCCAGCCGCTCGCTTCCCGGCTGGGCGATCGGCCTGTCGATGTTCGGCTCGTACATCAGCAGCATTTCGTTCCTGGCAAACCCGGGAAAGTCTTACGCCACGAACTGGAACGCGTTTGTCTTCTCACTCGCCACGCCGCTGGCCGCGGCCGTGGCCGTTCGCTGGTTCGTCCCGTTCTATCGCAACTCCGGCCACGTCTCGGCCTACGAGCATCTGGAGCGCCGCTTCGGACGCTGGGCGCGAACCTACGCGGTGACCTGTTTCTTGCTGACTCAGGTGGCCCGCATGGGAACGGTCGTGTACCTGTTGGCGCTTGCCGTCTCGCCGCTAACCGGATGGAGTCCCTTCACAACCGTTCTTGTCACCGCCAGCCTGATGACCTTCTGCGCCTTCACGGGTGGGATTTCGGCGCTGGTGTGGATCGGCGTCTTGCAGGCGTTCGTGCTGATCACCGGCACGCTGATCTGCCTCGTCACGCTGCTGGATAAAGCCGCAGGCGGACTCCGCGGCATCGTCGAGACGGCCTTCGACAGCGGAAAGCTCAGCCTGGGAAGCTACGAACCCTCGTTCTCCGAGCCCACCGTCTGGGTGCTGCTCCTGTTCGGCCTGGTCACCCATCTGACGAACTTTGGCGTCGATCAAAGCTACGTGCAGCGCTATATCACCGCGCGCAGCGATCGAGAGGCCGCCCAGAGCATCTGGCTGACCACGGCCCTCTACGTGCCCGTCGCGGCGATCTTCTTTTTTATTGGCAGCGGCCTGGCGGTGTTCTATGGCGCCGCGCCCGAGGTACTGCCCTCGCAGTTGAAGGCCGACCATGTCTTCCCGCACTTCATTTCCACGGAACTGCCGCCCGGCATGGCGGGGCTGGTGGTGGCCGCGATCTTCGCCGCTTCGATGGACTCGAATCTCAGCAGCATGGCGACGCTGACGCTGTGCGACGTCTATCGCCCCTACCTGCGGCCGCAGGCCGGGCCTCGGGAATCGATGGCCGTGCTGCGGATCTCGACGCTCGTCTGGGGAGCTGTAAGCGCCGGCGTCGGCCTCTTGATGATCCGCACGGGCAGTGCGCTGGACGCATGGTGGACGCTGGCCGGCGTTTTCTCCGGCGGCATGCTCGGTTTGTTCCTGCTCGGTCTCTTTTCGCGAGTCGACAACGCCGCCGCAGCCATGGCGGTCGCCATCGGCGTCCTGGTGATTATGTGGATGACCGCCCCGCTGGTCATCGACGTCCCGCCGACGCTCAGCAATCCATGGCACGCGCACATGACGATGGTCGTGGGCACATTGGTTATATTTCTCGCCGGGCAATTGATAAGCTTTTGCTGTACAAAAGCAGAATAGTGACGCCCGTCGCGGCCCTCAGCGGCTTGCGCTCCCCTGGCATCGGCGCCTGAAGATCAAGAAACTGTCTCGGCGCCGAAGTTCGTGGTGTTTGCGACGGTCCAGTTGCCTTGAGTTGGATTCGGGTTCATTACACGCATGTTCTCCGGCGTCGCAACATTGACATGTAGTTAATCGGCTAGAGCCGCTCCAGTTCCTCGTAGCGGTCATCCTGAGCGAAGCGAAGGATC
>DASVCM010000758.1:0-2876 GCA_036381635.1 Lacipirellula sp. | reverse complement strand
TTGGGTGTTTCCCGCAGAAGGCGCCGTCCGACGGCACAATCGACACGACGGGTACGAACACCTAACCCATGCCGCCTAAGGCAGATACGGCTCGCCGCGCAGCCGCCCATTGGTTTGACAGATATAGAGGACGCGCGTATTCTCGATTCTTAGAAGCGAACTTGATCGCCAGACGCCCCGTTGGCGCCCGGAGCCGCTGCTCCAGGCCGCCGACCCCTCACGCCTGACAGCCGTTTCTCCTACTTCTCGCCGTCAGGCGTAGGGCGCCCATCGCGAGCTTCCTCCGCGACGCCGATTCGCCACACCTGAAGTTAGCCAACTCATGAGCCAAGCCACCCCTCGTCAGTTAAATCCTCGCGGCCCCTTTGCTGATTTGACCGACTTCGGCGACGACCAGCCGCTGGACGCCGCTTCCGCCAAGATCGCCTGGATCATCTTTGGCGGACTGGTCCTGGCGCTCGTGGCGGCGTACTTCAACATGCTCCGGTTTACGGCCACCCACTGGGCCATGGACATGTACTCGCACGGCTACATCGTGCCGGCGTTTGCCGCCTATTTGTTCTGGATCCGCCGCCGTCCGCTGGTCAATGCCGAGCCGCTCCAGCGGTGGATTGGCGTGGGCATCGTGGCCGTTTGCCTGGGCGTGCGCGTCTGGGCGGCGACGGTCGACATGAACCCGGTGGACCGGCTGAGCTTTATCGGGGCTCTGCTGGGCGTCTGCCTGATCGTCGGCGGGACGTCGATGCTCAAATGGGCCGGGCTGCCGATCCTGTTCCTGCTGTTCATGTACCCGCTGCCGGCGGTCCTGGAAAACACGCTGTTGGTGAAGTTGCAAACCGTCGCGTCGATTATGAGCACCTTCGTGCTGCAGACGCTGGGGGTGAGCGCTTCGCGCGTCGGCAACCGCATTGACGTCGACACGCTTAGCGAGGCGCTCGAAGTGGCCCAAGCGTGCAGCGGGCTCCGGATGCTGACGATCTTCGGCGCCATGTGCGTCGCCATGGTGATGATCACCGAACGGCCTTGGTGGGATAAGCTTGTCATCCTGCTGAGCATCATCCCGATCGCCCTGGTCAGCAACGTCATCCGGATCGTAGCGACGGCGCTGCTCTACCTGGCGTTCGGCCAGGAGACTGGCTGGCTCAATAGCATCATTCACGACTGGGCCGGTTTCGCCATGATGCCCATCGGACTTTTACTTTTGTGGATCGAGCTGGCGGTCTTGTCCCGACTGACGATTCCGCTGGATAACGAAGATTTTGTCCCCTTCGGCGCCGCCACCGCCTGATGGACGCGCGTAGAATGCCACGTTGCCTGCGGGCAACAGGGGCGTTGCGTTCGGGCAACAGGGCCGGCGAACAAATCGCAAAAACCCGCGAAAATCGAGCGGAACAACGCTATTGAAAGGGCCGGTCCGCCTGTTGCATAAGGCCGGTCGTGCACCCAGTGCAGGAAGCGCTCGGGTCGTTCTCTAAGCAGGGCAGCTTCAGCGGCGGCGCGTCGCGATCGTCCAGTCGACGCGCGCTAGCCGAGTCGATACACCCATCTCGCCCCGTAAGCGTCGGAAGAGTTTTCTCACAAGAGGCAGTTCACATGGCAAGAGACGGATCTAACTTTTCGGGTCCCGAAGTCGCCCCTCCGCCGGCTCTCGATGGAGCGCCCTCGCGGGCGCTGGCGCCGATCAGCGCGTATCCCCTGGCGCCGCCGGAGTTTGGCATGGCGCCGCCGCGCGGGCCGGAGATCCTCACCGGCGGATTCAATCAAACCTGGCTGGCCAACTGTCTGCGCCGCCGGTGGCTGATGGCCATCCTCATGGGCCTGCTCATCGGCTGCGGCGTCGCTGGGCTGCTGATGTTCCTGTTCCCCGAAATCCACCAGATCACCGCCTACTTGCGGGTCAACTCGAAGACCGGCAGCGAGTGGTCCGCCAGCCAGGACCGGCTCACGCCGCAGGAGATCGAGCGGCAAGCCATGAACCATCTCGCGCTGCTCAAGTCGCAGATGGTGCTTGAGGCGGCCCTGGCCAAACGCGAAATCAACAGCCTCGACGCCGTTCAGGCCCACAAGGGCGAAGAGTTGCTGTGGCTGATGAGCGACCTGCGAGTCAGCTTCCCGGGCGACGGCGAGATTCTTGAAGTTCGCTACGACGGCGAGGAAGACTACGACCAGATGAAGAAGATCGTCGACGCCGTGGTGCAGGCCTACAAGGACAAAGTTCTCTATCAGGACCGCATCATGTCGGCCGCGACGCGTAGCGACCTGGAAGCGGTGGCCCGCTCGACGCAAGAGCGGCTGCAAAACAAGCGCGAAGAGCTGAAGGAGATGATGGCCGCCAAGGACGTCATCGATCCGGATGTCGAGGTCCCGCGTCTGCGAGGCGAGATCACCCGCTTGGAGAATCTCATCAGCGAAGAAAACCAGAACCTGGTGAACGTCGAAATCTTCAAGCAATTGGCCGTGATGAACGCCCGCGACCCGGCCGCCGTCGAGCAGGCGATCGCCGAGAGCTTGGATAAAGATCCGATCATCGTCGGCTACCAGAACGACATTTTTGAACTGACCCGCGCCATTCAGCAGCGGCGCTCAGCCACCCGCAATCCGAACGACTCGACGGTCAAGCGGCTCGAAAGCCAGCTCGAGCAGACGCAGATGATGATGAATCAGCATCGCGCGGCTGCCGAGAAATCAGCTCGCGAGCAGATCGCCAAGATGCCGAATTCGGCGTTGCGGGCGGCCATCGTCGAACATCGAATTCGCTTCGAATCGTCGACGGCCAATCTTGAGAAGTACAACAAGGAACTCGCCGCGGCTACCGAGGCGCTCAAGAAGCTTGGCGTCCGCGACCCGGAACTCGAGATGCTCGAGCAGGACATCGA
>DASVCM010000757.1:0-2007 GCA_036381635.1 Lacipirellula sp. | reverse complement strand
CGGGCCAGGCCCTCGGGGCCGAGCTCGCGCTCGATGAACTCGTTCACCTCGCGGCCGCGCTCGCCGATGAGCGCGATGACCGTGACGTCGGCCTGCGTGTAGCGGGCCATCATCCCCATGAGCACGCTCTTGCCGACACCGGAGCCGGCGAAGATGCCAAGCCGCTGCCCGCGGCCGCAGGTGAGCATGCTGTCAATGCATTTCACGCCGGAACCGAGCGGCGCGTCGATCCGCGGCCGCTGCGTGGCGGCGACGCCCTCGTTTTGCAGCGGGAACCGCTTGTCGAGCATCGGCTGCGCCCGGCCGTCGATGCATCGGCCGCGGGCGTCGATGACGCGACCCAAAAGCTGCGGGCCAATCTTGAGCGAGCGTGACGTTCGCAACAGCCGAACTTCGCTGCCGCGGCGGACGCCTTCGAGATCGCTCAGCGGCATCACCAGCGTCCGATCGTCGCGAAAGCCGATGACTTCGGCCTCGACCTCGCCGCCCGACTGCCGCGACATGCCCACCACCGCGCCAACGGGGACGGGCATGCCCGCAACCGCCACGGTCAGCCCCGTGGTCTGCACAACGCTGCCGGTAATGCCGGCTAGCATGGCGCTATCGAGTTGTGCGACGTCGATGGTCATTTTCGTTTTGAACGCTCGATGCTCGATGCTGGATATCGAGCATCCAATCCAGTATCGAGCATCCCACCTCTAAGCCAATTCCTGCTTCACGCGTTCTAGTTGTGTTTCCAACTGTTGATCGATCGCACCGAACTCGGTCACCAATCGGCAACCGCCCAAGCTGATCGATTCGTCGGCGACGATCGTTAGCTTCGCCAGCGGGGCGAATAGGGCGGCCATCTGCTGCGCCTGCCGGGCGAGCGTCTCCTGGTCGGCCGGGTTGAGGCGAATCGACACGTCGCCGCTGCCGGCGGCCAGTTGCAGCGACTCGCGAATCCATGCCGCGCTGATCTCCGGCCGCCGCTGCAGCTCGCTGCGGACGAGCCGCCCGGCAATCTGCACCGCAAGTTCCACCGCGCACGCTTCCCAATGCTTCAGCCACGCCTGTTTGGCGTCTTCGATCTGCTTCACCGCCGCCTGCACGGCCGGTGTGAGCGTTTTCATCTGCTGGGCGACCTTCTCGTCGAGGATCCGCTCGATCGCCTGCTCGGCGGCCCGTTTACCCGCCGCCTCGGCCTGCTGGCGAATCGCCTCCGCTTCGCGCTTGGCCTGCTCGACGATCTGAGCCGCCTGCCCGCGCACCGTACCCAGGTAGTTGTCCGCTTGGGCGGCCATGTCGGTCAGATCGTACGCGACCGCGCGGAGCGACGTGCCGGACGCCCGCTCGCGTTCATGCGTTTTGATGATCGTGGCCATGCGGGATGCTCGATGTTGGATGCTCGATGCAAGGTCATTCTGAGCGAAGCGAAGAATCTAGAACTACGCCAGATCCTTCGCTTCGCTCAGGATGACACCGACTTTCGTGTATTCGTGTGTTTCGTGGTTCACCGCTCTAGGCGGCGACTTGTGTGCGGTGTTCGTGCGCAAGCCGCAATAGTTCGTGCTGCGCTTCGCGGAGCTCGGTCAGCCGCGTCGGGCCGATCGAACGGACCATCTGCCTTAGCCGGTTCGCTTGCCGCCGAGGCAACTTTCCGGCCACGCGGTTGAGAAACTTCTCGCTGGAGGCCGCCAGCGCACGCTGCACCGTTCGCTCATCGGCCTGTCGTAACGCTTGAAGAAGCGATCGGTCGTCGAGCGCTTCGAGCTCCTCGGAGCGATCCTCTAAGAGGATCCGCAGTGAGACGGGCGACGACGGCTGTGGTTGCGCGAAGCTCGCTGTCTCATTGGTCCAAGCCTCGAAATGGCCGCCGGATTGGTCCTCCACGCCGTCCCAGGGCTGCGCGGTCGAGAGGACGGCTGGGGCTGCGGCCACTACATCGACGGCGTCGGCTGATCGAGCAACAAGGTTTTCTTCCGCTGGCCGCTGGGGCTGGCCGCCTGGCGCCAGCCTCGCCAGGAG
>DASVCM010000756.1:0-3416 GCA_036381635.1 Lacipirellula sp. | reverse complement strand
GAGCTGGTCATCATCGTCACCCCGCATCTGGTCGCGCCGGCGCCCTCGCCGACGGCGCTGGCCTCGCCCACGGACGGCTTCGTGCCGCCGAACGACCTCGAGCTGTTCCTGCTCGGCCGAACCCAAGGGCAGGCTTCCGGTGCCGCCCCCGCGGAGGGCGGGCAGGTCATGCAGACGGGCGGCGGCATCGCCGGCCCCTACGGCCACATCATCCAGTGAGGGAGACCCCCATGCGCGCGGCTCATCTTCTCCTCATTAGCGCGGCGGGCGCGGCCCTGGCGGGCTGTAGCAACGGCCCGTTCCCCTATCCGGTCCAGGCGACGACCGTCTATCCCGGCTATGGCGACGCGATCCAGCACAACGCCGCCGTCCAGATCATCGATCCCGCGCCCGCCAACGCCGCGAACACCGAGCTGGCCTTCGACGGGCACCGGGCGGCGCTCGCCATCGGGCGCTACTGGACCGACCAGGTGAAACCGCCGCACGAGCTGCGCACCTCCGATGTCGGCGACGGCGGCGGGGGCGGGTGAGGCCAGGCTATTTCGGCGGATGACCGTCGGACAGGAGGTCATGCGATGTCAGCGATCGGCAGCTTGATCGAGAGGATGCGTTCCGGCCTGGGGCGGCTCCGGCGCGATACGCGGGGCATGGTCCTCGTCTATATCAGCATTGCGCTGGCCGTCTTCATGGGCGGCGCCGCGCTCGTCATCGACGGCGGCCGGATCTTCACCCTCCAGACGGAGTTGCAATCCGCCGCCGACGCCTTCGCCCTCGCCGGCGCGGCGGAGCTCGACGGGCTGAGCGACAGCATCACCCGCGCCAACCGGGCGATCGACACTCTCGTCCAGAACGAACAGAGTTTCGCAAGCGGCGCGGCCGACGTCACTGTCGTCAAGCCGATACGCTTTTTCGACTCTCTGCCGGATGATGGCGCCGCCATCACCGCGGATTTCGAGACGACCGACCCGGCGGCGGCGCGCTATGTCGAGGTCGTCGTCCAGACGCGCAGCATCGACAATTTCTTCGCCCAGCTCATCGGCGGCGGAAACACGACGGCGACCACCGCGCGCGCAGTTGCCGGCTTCACGCAAGCCGTCTGCCAGTTCACGCCGTTGTTCATTTGCAACCCGTTTGAAGGTACAGGCATATCGATAGAAGAAGCGGTGTCAGATCCCGACATTCGCCGTAGATTGATAGAAATGAAATCGGTTGGACCGAACAACGCCTATTTCCCAGGGAACTTTGGACTTCTGGAGTCGCCGGAAGGAAGAGGTGGCGAGCGGGTAAAAGAGTCGCTTGCGAAAGCAACGCCGAATCAGTGCTTCATCGCAGATGGAGTGAAGCTAAAGACAGGCCAAGTAAACTCGACAAAAATGGCTATAAACACGCGGTTTGACATGTACCAAGGCTCATTCGGCAAGAATAATGAAGATTACCGTCCAGCGTTGAACACCATCAAGGGGTACTTGCCGAAGCAACCTGGCAATGTGGTCTGTCAGCCAGAGATTGATGAGACGGGAGCAAAGGCAGAGGCGTTGCCACGCGACGAGTGTTTTTCCTCTGGCAATTGCCTTATGGCGAATGGACGCATGGGTAACGGTGTATGGGATTTAACGGAATACTGGGAAGTAAACCATCCGGGCGAGACAATGCCAGCGGAACTGGCGAGTAGTACTGTCAGCCGTTATGACGTCTACCGTTGGGAGATTAATAACAGCAGGATTCCAAACAACTCGGCCAGTGGTGGCGAGAACGGCAACATGCGGCAAGCGCCCAGGTGCTACAATGGAAGCACGCTGAGCGACGAGCCGGATCGTCGTATCATTTACGCTGCGGTACTCAACTGTCAGGAACTTCAAGCCGCAGATCCTGACGGGAAGATTGCAGGTGCATCGGATGGGCCGCAGCCGGTGGAAGCATTCGTAAAAATGTTTATTACAGAACCTGTCGAAAAAGAGGCGGGTGATACTGGCGGAGGCCGTGAGGACGACGTATCGACATCCCAATTCACGCTTTGGGCCGAACTCGTTAATGTCGTTCGTCCCGGTGACGATGACGGTGTGCTCCGCGACATCGTCCAGCTTTATCGGTGATAGGGCGTGCCTTCCGTGCGGCAGATCCTAAGTCCGGCTCAAAGATTAGCGACCTGCTGCGCGGGCGCGGCACTCATCGAGTGGACACTCGTGCTGCCGTTCCTTCTGACATTGGGGCTCGGCTTCATGGAATTCGGGCACGCTCTTTACCAGTATCAGCAAATCGCCACGGGCGTTCGCGACGCTGGCCGCTACCTGTCGCGGCAAGACATTGTTGATGAGTCGACAATGCCTCCAACGATTCCCATCGAACTGCTGGAGAAGGCGCGGCGGCTTGCGACCACGGGCACAACCGATATGGGGGGCGAACTGCGCGTCCCTTACTGGGAACCGGGGGAGGTCAGTGCGGATCTTTCATCTGAAGACAATCCCGAGATCGGTGCGGGGGGTGAGAAAAAATATCGTGGCGGCGATGAGGTTTACATGGTCCGCGTAACCGCAGAAGTCACATATGAGGACGTTGGCTTTCTTGATTTCTTTGGGTTAGGCCCCATCAATTTCAATATCAGTCACATGGAGCGGGTAATCGGGGAGTAATGCGATGATTCCGCTCCCTCTCCGACTACTGCGAGATGAAGGCGGCGCCGCGCTGGTGGAGATGTCCATCGTTGCGACGATGTTCCTGATCGTTACCTTCGGTTTGGTGGAGTTCAGCTTCGCACTCTGGCAATGGAACAGTGCGTCTAAGGCGACACAGCTCGGGGCGAGGTTGGCAGCAGTATCAGATCCAGTATGGGACGAATTGACAAGCGATTTGACGCTTGCCGGCGTTGGGGGAACGGTGGGTGGAGGCATTGTGACCTTCACGGTCAGGTGCGATGGCGCAGATGCGACATGCACCGTCGAAGAGAACGGGTGCATGCCCAACCCGGACAGCGGTTCCGGCACATGTCCCTCATTTCCTAGCCGGGCGACGTTCGACCCGGAAGCACTCGACACGATCGTTTATGGACGGGAGGGAGCAAGCGACGCCGAAGATGGCACTTGCAATGTTGGGCCTGACGGTTTCCCCGGCATGTGCGACATCTTTCGTCGAGTCAAACCGGAGAACGTTTCTGTCCGCTACTACTATTCCGGCCTCGGCTTCCCCGGCCGACCGGGCGGTCCTGTGCCGACCATAACCGTCCGCCTTACCGATATGACGTTCGATTTCGTCGTGCTCAACGCGCTGCTCGGGTTCGGCCCGATCACAATGCCTGATTTCGAAGTCACCATGACCGGCGAGGATCTCTGCGTCCAGTCGCCGTCTTCCCCTTCCTGCTAGGGCGCACAACGACAGGTAGTGGCCATGCGAACGACACAGGGTTTCACGATCAAGGCTTT
>DASVCM010000755.1:0-7276 GCA_036381635.1 Lacipirellula sp. | reverse complement strand
GCGGAATGCCGACGCCGCGGTAGGCGTTTCCGGCTAGTTGCAATCCGCGGTGTTTGGCAACTCGGCTCTCGATCTCCTGGACGCGATGGAGATGGCCGACGTGATACTGCGGCATCGAATTGCGCCAGCGCATGACTAGCGGCGCCTCGACGGGCCCGCCGTGGGCGACGACGAGTTGGGCCAATTCCGACTTCGCAGTCGCGATGAGTTCGTCGTCCGTACGATCGACCATTTCCGGTCGCAGCACGCCGCCCATAAAGATGCGAATCACCGCACGATCGGCCGGCGCCCAGTCGGGAAATTTCACATTCGTAAAGCTCAACGCAATCGCAGGACGATTCTCGACCGTCGGCACGACGGCGCCGAAGCCGTCCAACGCGTGCGCGATCTGATCCCGCTCGTAGATAAGCGTCACGACGACGCTGCTGGCGTATTCGATCTGGCGAAGCTGCGTGGCCAGCATTGCATCGACCGATATCATCAATTCCGCGGCGCCCGGCGCTGACGCGGTCATGATGACGCCGTCGACGAGATCTGGCGCCGCATCGCGATCGGTGGATACCGCCCACCGCTTCGGGCCGACCTTGGATAATTCACGAACGGGCTTGCCAAGCCGCACGGAGCCGGCCGGCAATTGCTCGGCAAGGGCATCGACGAGCGACTTCACGCCTCCGCGGAGCGAAACGAATTGGCCGTACCGGGCGGCGGTTTGGGTCCGCGAAACATTTCTCTGCGCCTTCACGGACGCCCACAGGCTGCCGTGCTCCCGTTCAGCATCGAGAAATTCGGGAAAGGTGGCGGCCAGGCTGAGCTTGTGCGCATCGGCGACGAACACGCCCGCGAGCAGCGGCTGCACGAGCCGTTCGTAAACCTCCCGCCCGAGGCGCCGCGTGGCGAAGCTGGCGACGCTCTCGTCGTAGCCGGGTTGTTTAGCATCTCGCGGAACCGGCACGCGCGGCTCTAGCAGCAGCCGCAGCTTGCCCGGCAGGCTCAGCAGCGGTGAGCGCAGCATGGCGGCCATGTTCTGCGGCCGCATCAGCACAAATCCTTCTGGGACGGGATGGAGCCGGCCGCGGTGAACGACCAGCGCGCGGCGATGCTGCTCGTTGGTTGGAACCAGTTGATCGGCCAACCCGAGCTCGCGGCACAGATCGAGCGCGTACGGTTTTTTGATGAGGAAGCTGTCGGCCCCTTGCTCGAGCGTCATGCCGTCGCTGCGAATCGTGTGCAGCGGCCCGCCGAGGCGATCGCGGGCCTCCAAGACGATCACTTCCGCCTTGGGCAGTAACCGCGTAAGCCGGTGGGCTGCGGCCAATCCACTGATTCCGCCGCCGATGACCGCCAGGCGGAGCGACTCCCCTCTCGATTGACTGAACGATTCGGCCACCAAGATGCTCGAACGAACTCAACTGGCTAAGAGCTAATAGCTGACAGCTAACAGCTTTTAGACTACCAGATCGTCCGGCTCGATCGCCACGGCCAATAGGAGTTCGGCCTGGCGCCCAGGCGAACTTCCATGCCGCCGGTGAAGGCGACGTTGTTCATCGCATCGACGCCGTCGCCGCCCCAGGCGAGGTTATCGATGATCTCCAGCCGCCAAGCTAGCCAGGGCGTCTGCTGAAATTGAACGCCGAGCCCGAAGGGCGTGCTCAACAGCGTCGCCCGATGGGGCGAGACGCCGTCGCGGAGGTTGTCGATCTGCGTGACGCCCAGACCGGCCTGGAAGAAGGGCCGCACTTTTGTGTCGCCCCACGGGTAGTAGATGAAGTCGATGTCGCTGACAAAGTAGTCGCCTTCGATCGCGTCGGACGAGCCGGCGGCGAAGATATCGGGGTCGGCCCAGCCGAAGCGCCATTCGACGCCCCAATAGTAATCGAAGTCCCAGCCCAACCGCAGCCCCGCGAGAATGTCGTTCGACTGTCCGACGCCGTCGCTCACCGTCCCGTCCATGATCAACGGACCGGTGAACCAGTCGACGTGGTACGGC
Organism: Lacipirellula sp.; assembly: GCA_036381635.1. GTDB lineage: Bacteria > Planctomycetota > Planctomycetia > Pirellulales > Lacipirellulaceae > Lacipirellula. The sequence goes on along the minus strand of DASVCM010000755.1, from coordinate 5,289 downwards.
CGATTGAGCCAACTGCTGTAGTTCAGCGGGACGTTTTTGGGAGCAAAGCGACCTTCCGTGGAGGAATGGTGAAAGCCCCAATGGCGCATCCAGTCGAAGGGGCGAATGTCCTTCTCCAGAGCTTCGCCGTGGAGCGGCTTGTGGCGGTCGCCGCTGTCGTAGATAGAGCGGCCTTCCTCGACGATCGGGTCCCACTCGCCGAACGCGGCGGCATCGGGATGGAGGAATTCTGAGTTATCGAGTTCTTCACTCCCCGGCGGAAGCTCTTCGGCCAGACTGTGTGCTGACGGGAAGTCGGAGTCGGCCGAGACGGTTTCGCGCTCCAGCTCCTCGAATTCATCGGCGCTCGCTATGGCGCACGGCGACGTCAGGCACGCTAAGAGCGCGTACACCATTGCAGCCGCAATTCGAGTTGGCGCGAGCGACATGAACCACCGGCGACCGAAGTCGTCGACGAACGCCTTTGATAGGAGAGCAGGAAAAGGTCCGCCGAAGCGGGGCGGGATTATGGCAATGCTGGCGGGCGGCGTCAATCTAAATGCGACGCCGACGTGGGGCGCGGCGGGCCGCAGAATATAGCCCCGCCGCCCGCGGCGGGGACGCGGGGCGAGCCCCGCGGCTAAATAGGCCGGAACACAAGGCCTCGTTTGCTGCTAGCTGAATGCAGGCGCAGCTTAGGGCGTCGAGGCGGTCTGAACCGTGTTCGCCCGCGCCGTCTCGACCGGCTCGGTCGCCGAAGCCGGACTGACCTCCGGGGCCACCACCTCAGCGGAGGCGGTCAGCGTCGCCCCGCGGTTCTGGCGGTCGGTGACAATCCGGATGGGCGTCTGCAGCTTTCCAGGCTGCTCGCCGGCGCGGAAGGTCACTTCGACAAAGTGAATCCGTTTGGACTCGTCGTTGTCGACCTTGAAGTCGAAGCAATCCTGGCCGCAGTCCACGTCGAGAATCTTGAAAGGCTCTTTGCCGCGGACGACGACTTTGCGCGTGACAATGGCGCCGGGTTCCAGCTCGCCAAGCACCAACTGCGTCGGCGTCACCGAGAACTCCGGCCGCACGCGGCCGCTGACGAACAGCGGAATCCGCTGGTTTTCTGGTCGGCTGTCGTTCGTCACCACCGTCAACTGATCTTTTACATATCCGGCGGGCAGGTTTTCCTTGAGCCGTACGATCAAGTTGTAGGAGACGCGACCGTTGCCGCGCTCGGCCTCGACCAGCTCTACCTCAAAGTGATCATTGTCGTTGGTAACGTCGACGATCTCCCAAGTCGGCCGGCCGGCGTACTGAACAGTTACCGTTTGTTCCTTCGGCTCGCCTTCATTCACTTCGCCGAACTCGATGGCGCCGGGGTTGAACACCACGTCCCCGCGGATGTTGCCGTGGACGTGGAGCTGGACCTCGGCCGCGTACGGCGGGGCGAAGCTGACCGTCAGCGTTGCGCCCTTCTGGCCGACGTGGGTCCGCGTGTTGAACCGAGCGACGACGTAGGCCTTTTCATGCGTCTTGATCACCGGGCCGCCTTCGATGGTCGGCGAGGTGCAGCCGCAGCTCGAGCGGACGCCCGTGATGTGCATGTCCTGCTTATAGAGGTTCGTGATCTCGAACTTGTGGACCGTGTCGGCGCCGCGGGCGACAGTGCCGAAATCATGGTCCAGCTTGCTGAACATCTTCTGGGCCCACTCTTGCGCGGAGGCTCCCGCGGCCGAGCAGGCCAGCACCGCCAGCGTTAAACCTAAAGTGCGCAACACCCTACCGCCCTCCGAGATGAAAGACTGTGCTACGCAACTCCCTTTGCCCCTGAACGCGCCGCATCGACTGAATCCGTTATGCAAAACGCCAACATACCCGATTGGCTCGCTGGTATTGTAGTGCGTACTTGCGTCTTTGCAGGTAAAATGGAGCAACAGCATCGCAATTTCTCCTCACGCAGTCTGGATTCGGCTCGGCGAGCTTGCGGTTTAGCGAAGCTGGCAGGCGAAAGCCGGTCGTAGCGGGCGATTCTGTCCTCCGGAAGCCGGCATAACCGGCACACTCGGAGAGGCCGACCAACGGTCGGGTAGCGCCTCAGCCACCAAGAATCCCTCTCTCTGTCATCGCAAAGCGTGGCTCCGAGTCAAATGCATCGGCTGTTCTTTAGCCGAAACTTTGCGCCGGGACGGCACGCTCGCTCCAGACCCCCATGCAACCGCGGCGCCGTTTGGTAGAATGCGGCCTTTCCGCAGCGGTTAACGCCCGTTTCACAGTCGGCCCCACGGCGAGACGCCTCTCGACCTGGCCGCTCCCCAGCCACGTCATCTTCAATTATTAGCCGCGAGGCCAGAGCCGCAGGGATTGCCCGTTTCGGCCGGATGCGAGTCCCCGCCCACAGCCCACACCCTACAGCCTTCCGATGCCTGCCCGTGTTGCCATTGTTGGAGTCGGCCTGATCGGCGGATCGATCGGATTGGCGCTGCGGGAGCGCGGACTCGCTGAAGAAGTTATCGGCGTCGGCCGCCGCGCGGCGAGCCTCGAATTGGCACAGCAGCGCGGCGCAGTCGATCGGACGACAACGAATCTTGTATCGGGAGTCGCCGAGGCCGACTTAGTGGTGGTGACCACGCCGGTGGAGACGATCGTCGATACGGTTCGAGCCGTGTCGGCCGCGGCCCCGCGGGCGACGATCACCGATGCCGGCAGCACCAAGGCTCAGATCTGTCATGAGCTTGGTCAGCCGCCGCAGTTAGACCACTTGGCGCCCGGCGAGCTGGATCGCCCCGGCCCTACGCGGCCGAAGTTTGTCGGCAGCCACCCGATTGCCGGCGATCACCGGACCGGCCCGGGGCACGCCCGCGCCAACCTCTTTGACGATCGTGTCGTAGTAGTAACACCCGAGGATCACACGCCGCCCGGGCTAGTCGAGCGGGTGAAGGAGTTTTGGGAGTCGCTCGGCGCCGAGGTGGTGTTGCTCTCGCCGGAAGAGCATGACCGCGCCTTGGCCGCGACGAGCCATCTTCCGCACTTGATCGCGGCGGCCCTTGCCGCCGCGACGCCCGAGGAATGGCTGCGACTGGCCGGAACTGGCTGGGGCGATACGACCCGCATTGCCGCCGGCGACCCGCAGTTGTGGACGCAGATCTTCAGCCAGAACCGGGCCGCGGTGCTCGACGCCCTCCGCCGGTTCGAACACCAGCTTGCCGCCTTCGACGAGTCGCTCGATGAAGGCGACCCCGCTACACTCGCTTTACGCCTCCAGGAAGCCAAACGGATTCGCGATGCTTTGGGAGATTGACCTCCGCCCCCGCCAAGGATTGCCCGACCGCGACGCCGAGGGCGTGGCCGCCGACATCAAGCAACTCGGCCTGGCCGGCGACGTCCAAGTCGCAACGGCGCGCGGCTACCTCGTGCAAGGCGCCGAGCTGTCGCGCGAGCGAATCGAGCGACTGGCGCAGGAGCTGTTCGGCGATCCTGTCGTCGAAGAAATCACCGTCGCTCAAGTCGGCGACCCGGTGTTAAACGACGCCCCTGCGGACTGGTCGCTTAAGCGACCAGTCCCTACGGCCTCCCATGGCACGACCCCGCGGCTGGTGCAGGTTCTCCTCAAACCGGGCGTGATGGACCCGGTGGCGCAGAGTGCGGAGACGGCGGTGCGCGACTTCGGCTGGGGGGTCGACGCGGTGCGCACGCTGCGCAAGTACTGGCTCCATGGCGCGAGCGACGAAGAAGTCCGAGCCATCAGCGGCGAGTTGCTCGCCAACGACGCCATCGAGCAAGTCATTGCCGGTCCCCTCCCCTTCGACCGGCTGCAAACCGGCGGCGAGTACCGTTTCGAGCTGCGCACGGTGGCAATTCGCGAGCTTGATGACGCCGGCCTGATGCGGCTCAGCAAGGAAGGCCAGCTTTACCTGCAGCTTGCCGAGATGCAGACGATTCAGCGCGAGTTCAACCAGCTTGGTCGCAATCCGACCGATATCGAGCTAGAGACTATCGCCCAGACCTGGAGCGAGCACTGCAGCCACAAGACGCTCGCCGGGCGGATCGCTTATCAGGACGAGAACGGCGAGCGGCAGTTCGAGAACATGCTCAAGGAAACGATCTTCGCCGCGACGCAGGAGCTGCGCAAGCGGTGGGGCGAGAACGATTGGTGTGTGAGCGTGTTCAAGGACAACGCCGGCGTGGTGCGGTTCGACGAGAACTTCAACATCGCCTTCAAGGTTGAGACGCATAACCACCCTTCGGCGCTCGAGCCGTATGGCGGCGCCAACACGGGCCTGGGCGGCGTCATTCGCGATACGCTCGGCACCGGCCTGGGGGCGAAGCCCATCTGCAACACCGACGTGTTCTGCTTTGCCCCGCCCGATACGCCGCACGATGCCCTGCCGGCCGGCGTGCTCCATCCGAAGCTCGTCATGCGAGGGGTCGTCGAGGGCGTGCGCGACTACGGCAATCGCATGGGCATTCCCACGGTGAACGGCGCCGTGTTCTTCGACGAGCGATACCTCGGCAACCCGCTCGTGTATTGCGGCAACGTCGGCCTCATCCCGCGCGACAAGTCGTTCAAGGAGCCGCAGCCGCGGGACTTGATCGTCGCCGTCGGCGGCCGCACGGGCCGGGACGGCATTCACGGCGCCACGTTCAGCAGCGCCGAGTTGACCCACGAGAGCGAATCGCTCTCCGGCGGCGCCGTGCAGATCGGCAATGCCATCGAAGAGAAGAAAGTCCTCGACGTACTGCTGCAGGCGCGCGACCGTGAGCTGTTCACCGCCGTGACCGATTGCGGCGCCGGCGGGTTTTCCAGCGCCGTCGGCGAGATGGGCGAGAAGATCGGCGCCGAGGTGCACCTGGAGCGGGCGCCCGTGAAGTACGAGGGCCTCAGCTACACCGAAATCTGGATCAGCGAAGCCCAGGAGCGGATGGTGCTCAGCGTACCGGAAGAGAAATGGCCGGAGCTGGAGCGGTTGTGCGCTTCCGAGGGCGTGGAGGCGAGCGTCATCGGGCGGTTCGAGCCGACGGGGCGGCTGGTGCTGAAGTACAAGGGCGAGACGGTCGGCGATCTGCCGATGAGCTTCCTGCACGATGGGCGGCCGCCGGTAGTTCGCAAGGCGAAGTACACGCCTCGCCCCGCGCGCGATCTGTTCCGGCTCCCTCCCCATCAAGGGGAAGGGACCGGAGGAGTAGAGAAGGACGACTACACGCAGGACCTGTTTGCGATCCTCGCGTCGCCGAACGTCGCGAGCAAAGAGTCGATCATCCGCCAGTACGACCACGAGGTCCAAGGCGGCAGCGTGATCAAGCCGCTTGTCGGCGTGGCGTGCG
>DASVCM010000754.1:0-5402 GCA_036381635.1 Lacipirellula sp. | reverse complement strand
GCTGGGGGCTGCTGTCGATCACGCTCATGATTGCCGGGTGGTTCTTGAGCTGGGTCGCCAGCGCCATGGGCAGCATGGTGTTTATGGCGATCCCGATGTTCGCCATCGGCTGCGTCTTTATGGGGCTCTGGCTGCTGACGGCGTTGCCGCTCTGCCTTGCGATTGTCACCGAAAGCTCCGAAGGCGCCGACGAGCTTCACAATCCGCCGAGCTGGATCTCGATGGATTTCGCCGAGGCGTTCTTCGTCGTGATCGCCGGCGCCGTCAGTGCGATTCCCGCGTGGCTAACGCTGAAGGCCACCGGCACGCTGCCGCTAGAGGCGCAAGAGGCGATCGCCGCGGGAACATGGATGATCTTCTTCCCGATCGTGCTGCTCTCGAACCTGGAGCAGAGCTCGGCATTCGCGGTGTTCTCGCCACGGCTGCTTTCGAGCCTCGTCCGCTGCGCCGGCCCGTGGCTGCTGTTCTACCTCGAATCGGCGATGCTCGCCGCGGTCGCCGGCGCCGCGATTCTCGGGATCAGCCAGGGCCCCTGGTGGCTCGTTTACTCCGGCCCTTGGGTAACCGTAACGACGCTCCTGGTCTACATGCGGCTAATCGGCCGGCTGGCCTGGTGGCTGGCCGAGTCGATGCCGGCCGCCGTCGAGGCGTAGTTTCAACGGGAGGGCGAGGCTCCCGCCGAGCCGAGCGCTGGAAACGCTTCCCGGCTCGGCTGGAGCCTCGCCCTCCCGGTCTCGATGGTTACGTCAGCCGATCTTGACCGGCGACTGCTGTTCGTCGGCGGTGAATGTCGCGCCGCACTCGAAGCAGAGGTCTTTGATCCGTTTGCAGCGGCGAATCCGCAGCTCCAGCACGGGGTGGCCGGGGATCCAAAGCTGCACGATCGCCTTGGGAAAGAGTTGCACGGGCGAGTAGAAGCCGATGCCCTTACGCGACACGTCTTTCGTATAGCCGGCGTGCACCTGGCCGTCCTGCCAGATGATCGCAATGCCGCGCAGGCCGACGCGGCAAAACTGCCGGCGTTCGTGCTGTTTGGTGCGCGTGGCGCCGGCGCCGGCGGCGTACTCGCGCCACTCGCATGGCAGCTCGGCCCGCGAAGGCAAGCCGCCCCAGCCTTCTTCGCTCAACTCCATTTCATCGCTGAGAGCCAGCATCGCACCATGTCTCCGTCAAACTGCGTCCCGGCGTTGCGCTCCAGATAGGCGAGCGCGTCCTGGACTTTCCAACTTGATCGATAGGGCCGGGCGCCGGTGAGTGCGTCGAAGACGTCGACCACCGACAGCAGCCGGGCCCAGGGATGGATTTCCTCGCCCGTCAGACCGACCGGATACCCCTTGCCGTCGATCCGCTCATGATGGGAGTAAACCATCATCAGTTGGGCTTGCTCGAGGTCGACCCGTTCGCACAGGTCTTCGTAACCGCGCTGCGGGTGGGAGCGAATGAGGTCCCACTCTTCGTCCGTGAGCTTCGTCCGCTTGCAGAGGACCGAAGAAGGGATGAACCGCTTGCCGACGTCGTGCAGCAAGCCCCCTTCAGTCACTTGCCGCTGCTCGTCGGCCGTCAGGCCCAGTTCGGCCGCCATCAGCGACGCGTAGGTCGCGACATTCGTAATGTGCGTAAAGGTGTAGAAGTCGTGCCGCAGCATTTGAACGAGCTTGCTCGGCATGACTTCGTTTTCGTTCAGCAGCGTGTCGATTTGCCGGGCGACGTGGCGCGAGAGCGACACGAATCGTTCGGAGTCGATGGTGTGGAACGCCGTCTCGATCTCCAGCGACATCGCCGACTGCAGCACCGCGAGTCGCTGCTCGGCCGGCGTTTGGCTGTCGGCAAGAATATCGCCCAGCGAGGCGGTAAGCTGATCGGTAAAGTCGGCGTACGCGGCATTGCTGATGTACAGCGAACGGCACCCGCGCTGCAGGAGCCGGTCGAGGTCTTGCTCGGTGAGCAATACGTCGGCGCTGCAGTAAAGCGTCGGCTCGTCGTCGGCGTCCGGCCAGATATAGAGGTCGATGTCGCGCGCCTGGTGGAGCCGAAACACGACCAGCGGCACGCACATCAACTGTGATGCCGAGCGGTCGCGCAGCTCTTCAGCGGGTAGGGTAGCAGGCCTGCTCATAACCCGGCTGCCAAGGCGGGCAGCCATCCTCTGGGTACACACGGCCGACCGCGCGCGTCGACACGATAATCGCCTCACAACTTTAGATCGCCGGGGCGGAGGCAAGCGTGGTGGCGAGCGACTCCGTGCTGGGAATAGCCGCATCCAGGCGTGGATTTAGACCGCAATAACGGAGCGGCCGGATTATCCGGACCTGTCCGACTGCAGCGTTTATCCAATCGCGCCGCCGGCGGCGCCCAAGTAGTAGCGGATAATTGCCGGTTGGAAGGCCCGGTAATTCCATCCAGAATAGGCAGCATGAACGAACTCCCTCGAACTCAGCGGCGCCTGGATGCCTTGGCAGGACGCCTTGCCATATTCCTGTTGGTGCTGGGTATCTCACTCCCCGCCCAGCCAACCTTTGGGCAGGACGAGTCGTCCGAATCAAAATCCGCACAGAATGCTGTGGAGAGCGGTGAAACGGGGGAGGGCGAAGTTCTGCCGATCGACGACATCGATCCGCACGCTGTTTGGGAATGGTTGGTCGCCATTGGCCCGCGCATTCTGGCGGTGCTCGTGGTGATGGCCGTGCTGTGGCGACTGTCGCGAGTCGTAGGCGGTCGGATCGCCGGCGGCTGGATCCGGCGCGGCGAGCCGGGCGAAGAATACCAGCGCCAGCAGCGAGCCGAAACGCTGCGGCGCGTGTTCCAGAATGCGGCCGACCTGGTCATCATCGTCTTCGCGGTGCTGGCCGTGCTCGACGCCTTGGGGGTCGACGTCACGGTGCTGCTCGGCGGCGCCGCGGTGATCGGGGCCGCCGTCGCCTTCGGCTCGCAGAACCTCATCAAGGACTTCTTCTCGGGATTCATGATCCTGGTCGAGAATCAATACAGCGTCGGCAACGTCGTTCGGATCGTCGACGTAACCGGCGTGGTTGAAGACATCACGCTGCGAATGACGGTGCTTCGCGACGAAGAGGGAGCGGTACACTTCGTGCCGCACGGGCAGGTGACGGTGGTGAGCAACCTCACGCACGGCTGGTCGCGGGCTGTACTGCGCATCAGCGTCGGCTACGGCGAGAACGTCGACCGCGTGATGACGGTGCTGATGGAGGTCGCCCGCGAACTGCAGGCGGACGAAAAGTTCGGCGAGTTCATTGTCGGCGATCCCGAAATGCAGGGGGTCGACGCCTTCGGCGACTCGGCCGTGGTCGTCAAGCTGCTCGTGACGACCAAGCCGCTTAAGCAGTGGGCCGTGAAGCGCGAGCTCCTGCGGCGAATCAAGGGGAAGTTCGACGAGCTGGGGATCGAGATACCGTTTCCGCAGATGGTGCTGCACCAAATGGGCGGCGAGGGCGGTCGCGAAGTGCAGGACGGCACGGAGAAGGGTGGCACGCCTTAAGGTCCTCCGCAGGGCGTAGAGTGCTGCCAGGCGATTCTCCGCGCTCTTCGGCAGACCTCAGGGCGTGCCGCCTGCCGCAAGGAATTGTGTATGGCTCTAAGCGAAATACTCAACGGCGTTGCGGAATAGCTGCAGGCCGTCCCCTTCTTCAAACGGGGACAGGCGCGTCCACTGCGGATGCTGCGTGCGGTCGATGAACCGTTCCGGATGGGGCATCAGTCCGAAGACTCGCCCCGAGCGGTCGCACATCCCGGCGACGTCGCGGGCCGCGCCATTGGGATTGAACGGCTGCGGGGTGCACGCGTCGGATTGGCAGTAGCGAAGCACCAATTGGCCGTTCTGCTCAAGCTGGTCGAGCGTCGGTTCATCGCGGCCGATGAACTGGCCCTCGGCATGGGCGATCGGCAGAAACATGCGGTCGATGTTCTTGAGGAAAACGCAGCGGTCGCCCGCGACGCGCAGGTTGACCCAGCGGTCGATGAAGCGGCCCGACTCGTTCCAGGTCAGTGTGGCCCCGGGGCCGCTTGCGTCGTCGGTGTCGAGGAGCCCGCTCTTTACCAGAATCTGAAAGCCGTTGCAGATGCCAAGAATCAGCTTGCCGGCGTCGCGAAACGCGGCGAGCGAATCGCTCAGATGATGGCGCAACTGGTTCGCGAAGATGCGGCCCGAGCCGAGGTCGTCGCCGTAGGTGAAGCCGCCGGGGAGGCAGAGGATCTGGTACTCGTCGGCCAGCCGCGGCGACTGGAGCCAGCGATTCAAGTGGACGCGATCGGCCTCGGCGCCGGCGCGCTCAAACGCAAAGGCGGTTTCTTCGTCGCAATTAGCGCCCGGAGCACGAAGAATCAACGTTCGAACAGACATGCGATTTCAAAACGGAGTGGGAACACGGGGGATTAATACCGCAAGGGGCGCTGCCACGCCTCCTTAAGTTCATTGACCTCTGCTGCAATCAACGTCGTCTTGCCCGCATTGATGTTTAATTGCGCATCCGGACGCACCGCGCCGATCTTTGCGTGCAGGATTCCATGTAACGTCGATTCAAAGGCGGCGGCATGTTCTGGCGCGACTTCGCACACGAAACGCGTATTCGATTCGCTGAACAGAAGCACCGCCGGCGGTAGTTGTGACTCAGCCGCCGGCGCCGCCGCGAGATCGACATCGGCGCCGAAACCGCCGGCAAAGGCCATCTCGGCGATAGCGACGGCGAGGCCGCCTTCGCTCAAGTCGTGGCAGGCCGCCACCAAACCGGCGTCGATGGCGCGATGCAGAGCGGCAAACGTCGCTTTCGCCGGGGCCGGGTCGACCATCGGCACTTGCCCGCCGCCGAGATTGTTTACCAGCGCGAAATGCGAACCGCCCAGTTCATTTTTCGTGTCGCCGACCAAGTAGAGCAAGTTGCCCGGCCGTTTCAGGTCCATCGTGATGCATTTGGATACGTCATCGACCTGCCCCATGGCGCTAATGAGCAATGACGGCGGGACGGCAATGGTGCGCTTCGCGCCGCTGCTTTCCCCCTCCCCAGCCCTCACCGCCGAGGAGAGGGGGCCGGAGGAATCACTGACTAGGTAGCTGAACTCATTGTTGAGGCTGTCTTTGCCGCTGATGAACGGCGTTTCGAGCGCCAGCGCAAGATCGTGACAGGCCAGCGCTGCGCGGACGAGCGACCCGAGCGTCTCCGGCTTCTCGCAATCGCCCCAGCAGAAGTTGTCGAGGATGGCGATCCGCGCGGGGTCGGCGCCCACGGCGACGCAGTTGCGGACCGCCTCGTCGATCGCGCTGGCGGCCATGTGGTACGGATCAAAATCGCCATACCGCGGGTTCATGCCGTTGGAAATGACGATGCCCCGGCGGCTGCTCAGAACAGGGCGGACGACCGCGGCGTCGCTGGGGCCGTCCAGCGCTACGC
>DASVCM010000753.1:0-3567 GCA_036381635.1 Lacipirellula sp. | reverse complement strand
GATTCTTCGCTTCGCTCAGAATGACATTGACTATTCGACCCGCCAGTCGGCGAGGTGGATCTCCACGGAAGCCCGGCCGCGATAACGGTTGATCACCGGCCGAAAGGCGATCGACAGCTCGCCGTCGATTGCTGCTAGCTCCTGCTCCCAATCGGCGCCGCCGAACGCCACGGCCCGGATCTTCACGCCCTGCTGGTCGAACATCATCGACAGGTGACGTCCGGTGCTGCCCATTCGCCGCGGCCGTTCGGCCAGCCGCACGTTGCTGGCGCAGAGGACCGGGCGCGAGTTGCCGTGGCCGAAGGGAGCCAGGCTTTCAATTTGCTTTACCGTCTGGTGAGTGAGGCAGTTTAGCGCCGTTTCGGCGTCGACAAGAAGTTCCGCACAACCAACGCGGCCCCCGAGTTCACGTGCGGCAATCTCGCAGAACCGCCGTCGAAACGCCGGCAGGTTGGCTTCGGCAATCTTCAGTCCGGCCGCCGCCGCGTGGCCGCCGTGGGCTTCAAGGAGCTCATGGCATTCCGCAAGCGCCTCATGCAGATTGAATCCTGGCACGCTGCGCGCCGAACCGATGCCCGACTTCACGCCGAGCTTGTCCAGCGCGATTACGACCACCGGCAAGTGGCATTTATCCGCAATCCGGCCGGCGACAATGCCGATGATGCCCGGATGCCATTCGGGGTCGGCCAGTACTAGGGCCGCGTCCCGCTGCAGGTCGAACTTCTCGCGGGCCTGTTTCTCAGCGGCTCGCGACATGCTCCGTTCCAGCGACTGCCGCTCCAAATTCAGTTCATCGATGTACTGAGCCAGCTTCTCGGCTCGCACTTCGCTGTCGGTGGTGAGAAGTTCAATGCCGAGTTCCGCCTGCCCGAGCCGACCGGCTGCATTTAGCCTGGGCGCAATTGTGTAAGCCAGGTCCTCGCATTCCAGCACCGGCTTCTCGTGCAGCTTCGTTTGCCGGAGCAGGGCGGCTGTTCCGATCGTCGGATAGACACGCAGGCCATTCAGCCCGTGGCGAACAATGATGCGATTCTCATCAATAAGCGGCACGACGTCGGCGACGGTACCGATCGCGGCCAGCCCGACGGCCTGCAGCAGAAACTGCCGCATTCGTTCGTTCACTCGCTTGTTGGCCGAGGCTCGCTGGCATAGCGCCCACGCCAGCTTGAAGGCGACCGCGGCCCCGCACAGCCCCCGGAAGGGATACTCGCTTCCAGGCAGGGCAGGATGAACCAGCGCAGCAGTCGCCGGCAACACTTCTCCCATTTGATGATGATCGGTGACGACGAGCGTCAGCCCCAACTCCTTCGCCAGGGCCGCCTCGGCGACGCTGCAGATCCCGCAGTCGACCGTGACGACCACATCGGCGCCTTGTTCAGCGAGCTTTCGTATCGCCTCGTCATTCAGGCCGTACCCCTCGTCAATGCGGTGGGGCACATAGAAATCGACGGGCGCGTCTAACAGCCGCAGGCACCGCAGCAGGATCGCGGTGGCGGTCATACCATCGGCATCGTAATCGCCGTAGACGGTAATCCGCCGCTTGCTGCGAATGGCATCGTAGAGCAAGTCGGCCGCACGGGCGGCGCCCGGCAGAAGATCAGGGTCGCGGAGCCCGGTCAACTTCGGTTCGAGAAACTGCCGGACGTCGTCGGGATCGTGAATGCCGCGAGCCAACAGCAGTTGGGCGACCACCGTCGGCACGCCGGCGGCCCGTTCTAGATGAGCGATACGCGCCGGATCGTGCGGGGCGATTCGCCACGGCTTGGGCATAAAGAGAGGCTCCGCCTTCTTCCGTTCGCGTTGGGGCTATCCGGAAATGCCAAATAAAAGCCCCCGGCGCTGCCGGGGGACCACGGCGGAACGGGATTATATCCGTAACGCCGTCCCCCCGGCGGAGCCGGGGTCGTTTTTTAGGTGGCGAATCCTACTTCTTCTTCTCAACGTGCATGGTGTGCTTGCGCAGCCGCGGGCAAAACTTGCTGAGCCGCAACTTCTCGCCGCCCATCTTCCGGCGAAGGGTGTAGTTGTAGTCGCCGGTTTCCTCGCAGACGAGGAACACAGTCTCGACCTTCTTCTTGCGCTTACCGCCGCCTTTGGCCATGATACAAACCTTCCATCCAAACGCTTCAAGCTGTATAGGAGTCCGCGGCGACGCGTCGCGCGGATCGTGTGCAGATAGCCCGGTATTTTAGAGCGAACGGGCGAATTCATCCAGGGGCGATTCGCTACGGCGGCAAAACGGCGGCCGCGGTTATAATTGAGGCGTCGGCCCCCTCTCACGCCCTCCGGAACAGACCGCGTGTCCGCCCCTCTGGCCAACCATCCGCCGATGTTTCCCGACCCGCCGATGGCGCCGGCGTCGACGGCAGGCCGCGAGGTGCAGCCGCCGGCGCCGCCCGACCATGCACCGATTGCGGAAGGTCAGGCCTGGTCCGACCGCGTTGGCACGTGGCTGGCCGACTCGGGGATCTGGGCGTGGCTCTCCAGCGCGATTGTCCACGCGGCGATTGTCATCATCCTCTCGCTGATTGTCCTGGCGAGGCCTACCGACGAACCGCTGTGGGTGCTGGGGGGCTTCGAGGACGCGGTCACCGAAGACGAGATGGAGCTCGATCTCAGCAAAGTGCCGCTCCCCGGCGAGAACCCTTCCTTGGGCGAATTTGAAATAGGCTCGACCATCTCGCTGCCAGGCGAACGCTCGGCGACGATCGGCGGCAACGCCAGCCCAACCGCAGGCGCAGTGAATTCGATCGCTTCGAATGCACTGGCGAGGGCCACGGCGCCTGAGGGGCTCGTCGCGGCAGGGTCTTTGGAGTCGCTATCTAACCCGCTTGCCCCGCGCGGTGGCGGACTGGAAGGCCGCGACCTGCAAAATCGCCGCGCGGCCGCGCTCTCCGGCGGCGGCACGGCCGAAAGCGAGGCTGCGGTGGAAGCCGCACTCGCCTGGTTCGCCGAACATCAGTGCCCCGACGGAAGTTGGAACTTCGACTTAGAAAAGTGCCCGAAGTGCGCCGGCTACTGCAAACCGTCAGGGACGCACACCTCCCGCACGGCGGCAACGGGGCTCGCCCTGTTGAGCTTCCTCGGCGCCGGCTACACGCACCAGGACGGGAAGTATAAAGATGTCGTTGGCAACGGCCTTTATTTTCTCCGCGAGCAGATGACGATCACCACCTTCGGCGGCGACCTTCGCGACAAGAAGGCGGCGCTCGAGACAGAGCTGCCCGCCGGCGGATTGCTCAACGCGCTGCAACTTGCCAACGCACGGCGCGACTCGATGTATTCGCACGGAATCGCGACGCTGGCGATTACCGAGGCTTTTGCCATGACGCGCGATCAGCAGTGGCGCGAGCCGGCGACCGAGGCGATTAAATTCATCGTCAACGCCCAGTACAACGACGGCGGCTGGCGCTACGCGCCCAAATGGGAGACTGCCGGCCCAGGCGACATGACGGTCACCGGTTGGCAAGTGATGGCGCTCAAGAGCGCCACGCTCGCCGGGATTGAAGTCCCTTACGAAGTCTGGATGAAGCTGAACGACTTTCTTGAAGCCATCCAGGACGACGG
>DASVCM010000752.1:0-2610 GCA_036381635.1 Lacipirellula sp. | reverse complement strand
GTTCCAGAGCGATATGCCGCGCCCCCGTGCGCGGCATCGCGGTACTTTCCGAGGACACGCCGTTGGCGCCCGATCCAAATCGGAACCAGACGTCGTTCGCCGAGCCCATGTCCACTGTCGGATCCTCGAAGCTCGGATTCTCAACCAGGTTCTGAGCCGACGCCTGCATGGCGCCGAAAGTTGCAATCGTGAGCGCAACCAAGAGCTTCGTTTTCATGAGACGGTCTCCCTAGAAGTAAACAAAGAAGCGCGGCGTGAAGCTGACAACAAGCGCACAGCAAGCGATGAATCGCCGATTGCAGTGACTTGAATCAAGCGCGGTGCAGGTAGTAAGCCCGGTGAACAGGCGACCCGAAAAGTGCAGGTGCGCTAAGCATAATAAGCCGCAACACCGTGTGCAAGCGATTTCAGAGGGGCGCTGGCATGGTTACCTTGCCGCGCCATGCCGGGAACAGTTTCTTACAGCGCGATCTCGGCGGCGCCGCAGGTCGGCGTGCGCTTTGATTGAGAGCCCCCTCAGCTTCCCCTGGGGAAATACTGCTGGACGATCTCGTCAAATTCCGCGGGTGTTCGCACGGTCGCGACCCGTTTGCGGAACTCGCGGGCGCCGGGGCGGCCTTGGGCGTAGCAGCAGGCATATTTGCGCATCAGAACGCTGGCCTTCTCGTCGCCGAAGCGCTGGCGGACAAGCTCGAAGTGGTGGAGCATGAGCGCGCGCTGCTCGTCGAGCGTCGGATCGGGTGGAATTGGCTCGCCGCGAACGGCGGCGGCGGCTTGGGCGTAGAGCCACGGCTTGTTCAGGGCGGCGCGGGCGATCATCACGCCGTCGACATCGTAGCGGCGAAACGCGTTGACGACTTTCTCCGCGGAGTCGAGATCGCCGTTGCCGATGAGCGGGATGCGCTTCAGGTGCGGCTTGATTGCTGAGATGCGGTCCCAATCGGCCGAGCCGCTGAACATGTCGGCGGCCGTGCGGCCGTGAACCGTGAGGGCGGCCGCGCCGGCCCCTTCAACCACCTGCGCCACATCGATCGCATTGATCTGGTCGCGCGTGCAGCCGAGGCGGATCTTCGCGGTGACGGGCGTCGGCGCGCAGGCCGCGACGACTTTTTCGATGATCGCGCCCATCCGCTCCGGGAATCGCAGCAGGTACGAACCGCTGTGGGCCTTCTGAGTAACCTGCCGCACCGGGCAGCCGAAGTTGATGTCGACGACGCTCACCTGGTACTCGGTTGCCAGCCGGGCGCCGACCTTCGCTAGCGTTTCCGGCTCGTTGTCCCAGATCTGTACCGCCAGCGGCCGCGGCTCGGTCGCCACGCCCCAGAGGCGGTCGGGGTGCTCGGCCTCGTGCTCGTCGAGCCAGACGAACCCGCGGGCGTTCACCATCTCGGTCGCCAGGAGGCCGGCGCCGCCGAACTCGCGGACGATCTGCCGGAAGGCGTAGTTGGTGAAGCCTGCCATCGGCGCCTGGAGGATCGGCGGGTCGATCTTCAGCTTGCCGATGTAGAACGGGCCGGCGAGCGGCTTCGGAGCGCCCGATTCGTTCGACGTGCTGGAAGGCGTGGCGAATTCGAGCGTGGACGTCATGTCAATCGATTGCGTTGCGAAGCCGCTGAATAGGCCGCCGCAGGATGGAGTGCTCGCGACCGCGGTCGAGCAGCCGCTGGAGCGGTCGGCGGACTTCGCGATATCCCTCATTGCCAAACGTTTGCGGAGCGCCGACTTCGACTTGCCGGCTTGCCGTCGACGGCGACTCTGACGGCGACTGGGGCATGTTCGCGGACGCCGGCTCCTCGGCGCTCGCTTGCTGAACGTCTGAGGACTGCCAGGGAAGGTCGTCGCCGGTGGTCGAGGTTCGGATCATCATCGCCACCAGCCGGTCCGGCGCCACTTCCGCGGGCGCTGCCAGCTCGATGTACTGAGCGATCTCGTGATTATACTCGCGAGCCGTGTCGATGAACGTGCGACGGTGGAGCGAGAGAAGATCTTGGGCGTGAAGCAATT
The DNA here is from genome assembly GCA_036381635.1 of Lacipirellula sp. Lineage (GTDB taxonomy): Bacteria > Planctomycetota > Planctomycetia > Pirellulales > Lacipirellulaceae > Lacipirellula. The sequence goes on along the minus strand of DASVCM010000752.1, from coordinate 606 downwards.
CGAGGCCGTCGCCCGCGGGGTCGCGGCGGCGGCTCATCTCGTCGCGCCATGCCTGGGCGTCGGCGACCGCTTGCGCCTGCGAACGGAGCGCCGTGTAACGCAGCGGCATGATGTCGCTAAGCTGCTTCGCCAGGGCGTTTGGCTGCGAGGCGAAGATCACGTCGTACTCGGCGCTGTACCGGCCGCAGTGAGGTGCGTCGGCCGGTAGCGGCAGCGACGCGCTCGGTTCGCGGCCGAGCAACTGATGGAGGCGAAGCTGTGCGCCTTGGGCAGCTTGCCGGGTCACTTCCACGCGCGACTGCGATTGCCGAATGTGGTCGTCCCATTGTGCTGCCGGGGCGGCGATACCCTGTCGCAGCGTGTTCAGCTCCATGTTCTCAAGCAGCGCCAGATGATAGTCGGCTACCGCTGCGGAGAGGTCCCAGTAGGCCTTCGCGCGAATGGTTTGCTCCTGCCGGGTGCGGGCGTCGCTGACGGCGTCACCCAGGGTCGCCGGCACGCCGGTGAGTTGCTCGGCCACCGGCGGCCGCATGAGCTGTTGCATTAGCTCGGTCGGCTTGATGTACGCAGCGAGAACGGAACGCTGCGGCGCCGCGGGGTCGGGCT
>DASVCM010000751.1:0-3078 GCA_036381635.1 Lacipirellula sp. | reverse complement strand
CGGGGACGGCCGGGTCGCGTCGGCCTTCGGCCGTGAGCACGCCGTCGAATAAGCTGCCGCTGGCACTGTAGGAGATTGTGCGGGCTTGCTGGTTCACATCGAGTTCCAGCGAAGCGACGGGCACGCCGTTGGCTTCGAGATTCGGCAGAGTCGCATGGGCGTCGATCGTCCAATCGGCGAACCGGCTCCACGCGCCCGCGGGAATCGCGACGTTCGCGCGGCCATCAGTCTGGCCCTTCAGTTTGAAGGGCAACTCCACCATATTGCCGATCGACTGGCCGAGGTCGATGCCGCTCCATTGGATGCTTGCGGAGCCTTCGGCCTCATCGACCAACGGCACGCGGACTTCGCCGGTAAGGCGGCCTTCATAAAGAGCGGCCTCCAGCATCGAGAGCGTGAGCGACTGGGCGTTGTAGGCGTAGGCGAAGTTGAAGCGGTCGATGGGATGGTCGAACAGAGCGACGCCCTGGCCGGCCACCTTGCCAGTGGCGTTCAGCTCGAATGGTTCGAGCGGACCGTGAAGCTTGGCGGTGAAATCGACGCGGCCGCGGCCGTTTTCGCGAAGCCAATCGACTTGGAGCAGCCTGCCGAGGTGGTCGACGCGGATCTGATCGAAATCGAGTTCGGCTTGATAAGTGTAAGGCGCTTCAATCGTCACGATCGCTGCGGCCCTGACGGCGCGGCCGTCGAGTGTGGCGGTCGCCTGCGAGGCGGCGATTTGCCCGTTGGCCAATTCGATCGCCGGGACATTTACGGCGACGAAGGGCAGATTGAAGAGATGAAGCTGCTCAAGCTGCACAGCGGCGTTGCCGGTCCATTGCGTGCGGTCGGCGAGGGCGCCGGGCGGGATGTTGACGCTGGCTGACCCGGCGGTAGCGCCGGCGACGGCGACCGGTGGCGCCAGGAGCGAGCGGGTCGCCGCGGCGGCGTCGATACCGGTCCAGTTGACGGCAGCGGTAACGCCGATGTTCTCGCCCAAGGCGATCGTTGCCGAGCCGGTCGCCTTGCCGCGGTAAAGGGCGGCGCGGATGTTCGAGAGCGCGAGTTGCTCAGGCGTGAGTGCGAAGTCCAGTTCGAGTGAGTCGATCGTGTGCGCATCGAAGCGAAGGGCGCGGCCGGCGAGTTGGCCGCTCGCTCGCAACTGCAGCGGCTGCCATGTTCCGGAAATCTGGCCCGAAGCGCCGACGGCCCCGCCGATGCGGCCAGCATAAGCGGCAAGCTGTGGCACGCGCGTCAGCCAGGCGAGCGGGAACCTCGCGATGTTGAACGAGGCGTCGATCGCATGCGGCGGCTCAAGCTGCATGGTTAGGCTAAGTGAGACCGGCTGGCCATCGAGCCGTGCGGCAAACGCGGGAACTTGCAGCCGGCCATCGGCGAGCGTGACGGGGCCGGTTTCTATCGCGGTGATCGACCAGTCGGCGTAGCGGGCTTCGGTGAGCGTTGCAGCGCCACTGAATTGCCACGTGCTCAGATCACCCCATTGGCCGGCCGGGACCGAGAGGTTCAACTGGCCGCTGGAAACCCCGGATCCGCCGAAGGGTTCGGCGAGGATGTCGGCGACGCGGAGGCCGTTCCACTGGAGGGCGGCTTCCACGTTGCCTTCACCCAGCGGGACGGTCATGGCCCCCGTGGCCTGACCGCCGGCAAGAGTCGCGGCGATTTGCGAGAGTCGAAGCGCGCTGCCGTCGGCAATGGCGTAGTCGAAGTTGAGAGTGTCGATCCGCAGCGGCTTGAGCGGGATGGTCGCGGCGAGGTCCGCGGGCGGAAGGAATTCGAGATTCGCGAACTCGGCATGGCCCGAGGCGCTGGCGGATTGTGGCTTGAGCGTCCCGGCGAACTGAGCGCTTGCTCGGAGCGAGCCGCCGCCGAGTTGCTCGGCGACTTCGCCCAAGACCTCCGTCTGGAGCAGGCCTTGGAGTAACTCGATCAATGCGGGGACTTGCGTCGTTTCGAGCAGTGCGGCGAAGTTCCATTTTTGATTGCCGAGCAGGTTGAGTCGGCCGTCGCCGGTAATGACGGCCGGCCCCATCGCCAGGCGAAACTCGCTGGCGGTGAGGATTGCATCGCGAAAAGCGACTTGCACTGACGCTTCGCCAGGGGGCGAATTGCGAAAGGTGAAGTTTCGGAGCGTTACGGGCCCGGAGATTCGCCACGCGGCCAGATCGTTCAGGCGGTCGACGTCGACCTCTGCGGCGAGTGTTCCTGAAAGACGCCCGTCGATCGGCGGCAGGCCGGCGAAGTGCTGCAGAATCGTGAGCACGGAGAGCTCGCGCACGTCGGTTGATGCGGTGAGTTGGCCGCGAGGAATCAGCTCCATCGCCGCTGTGCCCGTGATTAGGTCGGCGTTTGCCTCGCCGGCGTCGCCGGGCGGCGGCACGCGGACGCTTAGCTGTTCAAGCCGTAGCACGCCCTCACGGTAACGCAGGCGAACGGTCACGTCGCGCAGCACGAAGCCGTCGATCGTGAGCGCCGGCGACGTGAGCGAACCGGACAGCCGCCACGCTTGGGCGTCGCCGAGGGCGCCCCACGGGACGCCGACCTCGATCGCGCCGGAGATCTGGCCGTCGAGCTCGATCGGCAGTTCGAGGCCGATGCGAGCGAGGCGGCTGCCCAGCCGGCCGACATCGACCTCGTCGAAGGTCCAGTCCTGAGTGAAATAGCGAACGCCGGGGCGTTGAGGTGCAGCGGGGTTTTGCGCCACGGCCGTACCCGTAGCGCATGAAAACGACGCCAGCATTAGGCAGGTGACGAAGGCACGGGCGCCGGGATAAGCGGACATGACGAATCCGAATTCGTGCGATGCGAACTGGTCATTTAGCCCCGCCGCTTGCGGCGCGCGGTGCAAGCCCCGCGGCTAAATGATGATTGAACGCCGAAGTTACTTCTTGTCCAGGAGCTTCTGGCCCTCGCGTTTGAGCGTGGCGGTGATTCGCTCGGCGACCATGGCCAGCATCTCGGGCAGTTCGAGCTCGATTCGCACCGAATCGGGCAGGACCTCCAACCGGCCGCGGAGTTTTTGACCCAGGGCGCCCCCTTCCAGGTGCAACACGTCCCCCTCCCAGCGTTCGGTAATCGTAA
>DASVCM010000750.1:0-2913 GCA_036381635.1 Lacipirellula sp. | reverse complement strand
TTGGGTTTGGAGGGCATTTGCTGCAGCGAGTGGGAGATCGATCGTGGCGCGCCGGCGGGCCGTTAGGCGCGCGGCTACTGGGGCTTCTTTCCAACATAAATGGTGGCCACGCCGAGGGTAAGTCCGCGATAGGTAACATCTCGCAGCCCCGCCGCTCGCATCCGCTCGGCCAGCGCCTCGCCCTGGGGAAACTCGCCGACGCTCTCCGGCAGGTAACTGTAAGCGCTTTCGCGATTGCGGGCGATTAATTGCCCGATCCGCGGCAGCACATGGCGAAAATACCACCCGTACACCGCCTTGAACGGCTGCCATGGCGGCGACGAAAACTCCAGCACCACTACCCGGCCCCCAGGGGCGCACACCCGCGTCATCTCGGCCAGCCCGGCGTCTGTGTTGGCCACGTTCCGCAGGCCGAACGCGACGCACACAATGTCAAACCGATCGCTCGGCAGCGGCAGCGCCTGAGCGTCGGCCTCAACAAACGCGAGCCGGGCCGTCTCGGCCCCGGCGCACTCCCCCTTCCGCCGAGCGATAACCAGCATTTCGTGACAAAAGTCGGCCCCAACAATCTCCGCCTGCCCGCCGGCCGCTCGATGGTATGCCAGCGCCAAGTCCCCGGTGCCGGTGCACATATCAAGAATGGTCGTCCCCGGGCGCGGCGGCACGAGCCGCACCACCCGCCGCCGCCAGTAGCGGTCGATGTTCAGCGAAAGCAGGTGATTGAGAAGGTCGTAACGCCCGGCAATCTCGCCGAACATCCGCCGCACTCGCGGCCCCGATTTATCGACGGTCATGCTTGAACCCTGTCAGTCCGGCGGACATGAACCCTGTCACCCCGAGGTCCGCCGAGGGGTCCGCTATGCCATGGATGCTTCTGAAACTATGTCGAGAACGTCAGTATCGCAGTAAAATCGACGGCTCGCTAGCGACTGCACATGTGGATGGAAGGCGTGCGATGATTCTCCGGCGGGCTGTTAGCCCGCGGCTACACGTGGTATCACTCCCTTGCGGTCCACCGATATGCCCACGCTCAACGTCCACATTCTTCCTGGTCATGTCGCCGAATCCGCCCTCGCCGGCAGCGTGGTGATCGTTATCGACCTCTTGAGGGCGTCGTCAACGATTTGCCAGACGTTGGCGTCCGGCGCTGAGTGCGTGATGCCCTTTCTCGAAGTCGACGAAACCCTCCTGGCGGCAAGTCGATATCCCAGGAGCGAAATCGCCCTCGGCGGCGAACGAAATGGCAGAATCATCGCCGGCTTCAACCTCGGCAACTCGCCGCTGGAGTACACGCCGGAGGCTGTGGTCGGCCGCCGCGTGCTGTTCACGACCACCAATGGCACCCGGGCCCTTCACCACGCCCGGCAAGCGAAGCGAACTCTGATCGGCTGCGCGCTGAACCGCCAAGCCGTCGCCGACGCCGTCGCCGGCGAGCCGCAGATCGACATTCTCTGCGCAGGCACCGACGGCATGGTCACCGGCGAAGATATCCTCGCCGCCGGCGCCATCGTCCAATCGCTCGTCGATCCCGATCCCCGCGGCGACGCGGCCACCATGCTCCACTACACGCTCGACGAAGGCGCCCAAACCGCGCTCGTCCAATGGCAGCAGCTTCTCCAAGCGGCGCAACAATCCGGCGTCTCCGCTGCCGCGCAGCTCGCCGAGCAAATGCGCGACACCCCCGGCGGCCGCAACTTGCTCGAAATCGGCCAGGAGGCCGACCTTCCCGCATGCGCCCAACTCGACCGCCTCGCAATCGTGCCGGAACTCAACCGCAGCACCGGCGAAATCCGCCCGGCATAGGCGCTTCCGCAAACGCCCAGCTAGAATGGGCGATTCGCTAAATACAAATCTCACGCCGGGGCGCAGAGAACGCGGAGAAGTCAGAAACTTCCAGCGAACCTGGCATTCCTCTGCGGTCTCTGCGCCTCTGCGTGAGTCCTTCTGACGAATTGAATCGAGCACGCGATGGACATGGACAAGCTGGTCTCGCTCTGCAAGCGGCGGGGATTTCTCTTTCAGTCGAGCGAGATCTACGGAGGCCTCAACGGCTTCTGGGACTACGGCCCGCTGGGCGTCGAGCTGAAGAAGAACATCAAGGACGCCTGGTGGCAGGACATGGTCCGCGGCCACGACGAGCTTGCCGCGCCCGCCGGCACCCCCAGCGCCTACGAGATGACCGGCCTCGACTGCACGATCATCATGCACCCGCAGGTGTGGAAGGTTTCAGGACACTACGACCTGTTCTGCGACATGATGGTCGACTGCCGCGAGACGAAGAGGCGCTACAGATTTGATCAAATTCGCGGCAGGTGGGTCGTAGCGAAAGGGCAAGACATATTCGTCACGACAATGGCTGAAGAGAACTTTGAGGCTGAAATCGAATCTAAGGCGCTCAAATTCTTCAACCTTCGCACCAAGGCGGCGGAAGAGCTTCAATGGAAATCGGATGTTATTCCTCTTCCAGCCGCTGCCGAACGCGCGCCTGTGATCAAAGACTTTAAAGGTGAGGGTGTCACTGGCCGCTCCATCAACATGGGTCAGCCAGATATGTCGCGCGTGCTCGGCCCCGACGCGAAGGAACTTGGCAGCCTTACCGATCCGCGTGAATTCAACCTCATGTTCAAAACCATCGTCGGCGCGATGGGCACTGAAGAGGACGCCGCCTTTCTCCGTCCCGAAACCGCCCAGGGCATCTTCGTCAACTTCAAGAACGTCCTTGACAGCACCCGCGTAAAAGTTCCCTTCGGCATCGCCCAGGTCGGCAAGAGCTTCCGCAACGAGATCACGCCGCGGAATTTCACCTTCCGCAGCCGTGAGTTCGAGCAGATGGAGATTGAGTTCTTCTGCCACCCGAGCGAGTCGCGCCAGTGGTACGAGTACTGGCGCGACCGCCGCATGAAGTGGTATACC
>DASVCM010000749.1:0-3586 GCA_036381635.1 Lacipirellula sp. | reverse complement strand
GGCCAGGAGCTTGGCTCGAAGAAGGAAGTGCTCGCCGTCGCTAAGCAATACGCCACTGACCGTGCGCTCATGGTTGGCGACGCGCCCGGGGATTTCAAAGCGGCCGAGGCGAACGGCTGCCTGTTTTTCCCGATTAACCCCGGCGCCGAGGAGGCCAGTTGGCAGCGGCTGTTCGAGGAAGGAATCGACCGCTTCCTCGACGGCACATTCGCCGGGGACTATCAGCAAGGGCTATTAGCAGAGTTCAATCAATTACTTCCCGATCGGCCGCCATGGCCGGTCGATCTGTAGTAGTAATGAAAGAAGGGACTCACGCAAAGGCGCAGAGTACGCAGAGAGAGTAAATGTAATAGCCTGGGAACACTAATCGGCGCTAATCTTCAATCATCCAGATTAGCGCAGATTAGTGTTCTGCAGGAGCTCTTCTCTGCGTCCTCTGCGCCTCTGCGTGAGACATATTTAGGATCAACCAGATGCCAGTGAAGTGTGACATCGGGCTTATCGGCCTCGCCGTGATGGGCGAGAACCTGGCCCTCAACATTGAGAGCCGCGGCTATCGCGTCGCTGTGTTCAACCGCACCGTGTCGAAGGTGGATGACTTCATCAACGGCCGCGCCAAGGGAAAGAACTTTGTCGGCTGTCATTCGCTGGAGGAACTGGTCGCCGCGCTCAAGCAGCCGCGCATGATTCTCATGATGGTCAAAGCCGGCCCGCCGGTTGATGAGCTGCTCGAATCGCTCCTGCCGCTGCTTGCCAAGGGCGACATTCCGATCGACGGCGGCAACAGCGAATTCACCGACACCGAGCGGCGCACCAGGTCGCTCGAAGAGCGCGGCTTCTTGTATGTCGGCACCGGCGTCTCCGGCGGCGAGGAAGGCGCCCTCTTGGGCCCGAGCATGATGCCCGGCGGCAGCCCCGCGGCCTGGCCGCACGTGAAGCCGATCTTTCAGGCGATCGCCGCCAAAGTCGGGCCGAACAACGACATTCCCTGCGCGGAGTGGGTCGGTCCGCGCGGCGCCGGGCACTATGTGAAGATGGTGCACAACGGCATCGAGTACGGCGACATGCAGCTTATTTGCGAAGCCTACTTCCTGATGAAGGAAGCGCTGGGCCTTTCGAACGAGGAGCTGTACGACGTCTTTGCCGAATGGAACCGCGGCGAGCTCGATAGCTACCTCATCGAGATCACCCGCGACATCTTCAGCGTGAAGGATCCCGAAGGCGACGGCTACCTCGTCGATAAGATCCTCGATACCGCGGGCGCCAAAGGGACCGGCAAATGGATGAGCCAGCACGCCCTCGACCTGGGCGTGCCGAGCACGCTGGTGACCGAAGCGGTATTCGCTCGGAGTCTGTCGGCGCTGAAGGAGCCGCGCGTGCGGGCGAGCAGAATCCTTAAGGGGCCAGCGGCGCGGTACACGGGCAATCGCCAGGCGTTCATCGAGCAGATTCGTCACGCACTGTATGCGTCGAAGATTTGCAGCTACGCCCAGGGGTTCGTGCAGATGCGCGCCGCGTCGGACGAGTTCGATTGGGGCGTGAACCTGGGCAATTGCGCGCTGTTATGGCGCGGCGGCTGCATCATTCGGGCGGTGTTCCTCGATCGGATCAAGGAAGCCTACGACGCCGATCCGAAGTTGGAAAACCTGCTGCTCGCGCCGTACTTCACCGAGGCGGTCGATAAGGCGCAGGAGGCGTGGCGAAACGTCCTTGCCGCGGCGGCGCAGCTTGGGTTACCGACCCCCGCGTTCTCGACGGCTTTGGCTTATTACGACGCCTACCGCCGCGATCGGCTGCCGGCGAACCTGCTGCAGGCGCAGCGCGATTACTTCGGCGCCCACACGTACCAGCGCATTGATAAGCCGGGTGTGTTCCACAGCGACTGGATTCGGCTGCGCAAGACGCCCCAGGAGTGACATGCCCGCCACGTTCGTGATCTTTGGCGCCTCGGGCGATCTCACCAGCCGCAAGCTGATCCCCGCGCTCTATAAGCTGTTTCGCAAGAAGCGGCTCAAGGACGGCCTGCGCGTCGTCGGCTTCTCGCGGTCGCCTTACTCGCACGACCAGTGGCGAAAAGAGCTCGCCGAGAGCACCGCAAAGTTCGCAGGCGATGACTTCGATGCGGCCGGGTGGGAAGAGTTTGCCGCGAATCTGTATTACCATCCGGGCGACATTGGCGAGGCAGGCGACTTCGACGCGCTCCGTGAATTTCTCAAACAGTTGGAAGGGGGCGCCGCCAGCCTGCGGGTGTACTACCTGGCCACGGCGCCATCGTTCTATGAGCCGGCTGTCGAGCAGCTTGGCCGCGCCGGCATGGCGGTTGAAGAAAACGCCCCGCGGCGGGTCGTCGTCGAAAAGCCCTTTGGATTCGATCTCGCCTCGGCGAAGCACCTCAACCGGGCGATTCATCAGGTGTTTGCCGAACAGCAGGTGTATCGCATTGATCATTACCTCGGCAAGGAGACGGTTCAGAATCTCATGGTGTTGCGGTTCGCCAATACCATTTGGGAGCCGGTCTGGAATCGCAACTACGTCGACCACGTACAAATTACCGTGGCCGAGGAGGTCGACGTTGGCAAGCGGGCGGGTTATTACAATGAGGCCGGCGTCCTGCGGGACATGTTTCAGAACCACTTGCTGCAGCTATTGATGATCTCGGCAATGGAGCCGCCGGTGCGTTACGAGGCGGACTCCATTCGCAATGAGAAAGTGAAGGTGCTGCATGCGGTGCGTTCGCTCACCCCCGAGCTGGTCGCGAAGAACACGATTCGCGGACAATACGAGGGCTACACTTCCACCAAGGGCGTGCCAGCCGACAGTCGCACAGCGACGTTCGCCGCGGTGAAATTGTGGGTCGATAACTGGCGCTGGCAGGGCGTGCCGTTTTACCTGCGCAGCGGCAAGGCGATGTCCTGCCGCACGACCCAGATCGTCATCCAGTTCCGCGAACCGCCGCAGCGACTGTTTGCCAGCGAACGGAATAACCCCTGCGACGCCAATCGGCTGGTTATCCAGGTCCAGCCGGCCGAAGGGATTCAGCTTCATTTTGAAACGAAGGTTCCCGATGCGGGAATGAAGCTGCGGATGACCGATCTGAGCTTCAATTATCGCAGCGAATTTGGCAACTCGATGCCCGAGGCTTATGAGCGGCTGTTGCTTGATGCGTTGGAAGGCGACGCCAGCCTGTTCGCGCGGGCCGACGAGGTGGAGGCGGCATGGCGCGTCTGCGATCCGATTATTCGGGCCTGGCAGGAGAATCCAGAGCCGGTGCTGCTGCCGTACGAACGCGGGTTCTGGGGCCCCCCTGAATCGCGAGACTGGATGGAGGCGCAGGGCCGCGAGTGGTTCGACTCCTGCCCCGTGCTGGCCTGATCATTTATAACGGTTAAGGCCAGCAGCCTCGGCTCGCACGTAAAGCGGGTAAACACCCGGCGATTTACATGGCTATGTAAATGTTGGCCGGCAAGTCTTGAGGCCTGTAGGGCCGTGCTACGACAGCCCAGGGCGGACAAGCTTATGCAGTTGCTATCGCGGCGTGAGCCGCGGTTATTGCAGCCCCCGGCTTCGCCGGGGGGTAAGTCTCCAC
>DASVCM010000748.1:0-13690 GCA_036381635.1 Lacipirellula sp. | reverse complement strand
GCGGCTGGCGAAGTAAATCAGCCGTTCGCCGAGCTGCGCCGGGCACGAGGGGTTCGGGCAGCGGATGTACACGCCCTCGGGATCCTTCTCGACTTCGGCCCCGCAGTCCGGGCAATGTATGGGATATACGAACGGCTCAGCGCCGTCGGGCCGCAGGTGCTTTTCGACGCGCACCAGGTGGGGAATGATCTTGCCGGCCTTCTCCACGACGACAGTATCGCCGATGCGAACGTCCTTCCGCGCGATTTCCTCCGCGTTGTGAAGGCTGACGCGGCTGACGGTCGTTCCGGCAATCTGCACCGGCTCGAGGTCGGCCGTCGGCGTCAGCGCCCCGCTCTTGCCGACGGTAATGAAGATGTTATTGATCCGCGTGGTGGCTTCGTATTTCTCGAACTTGTACGCCACCAGCCACCGCGGCGCCTTGGCCGTGGCGCCGAGCCTTTCGCGCTGGTCGAAGCTGTCGACCTTCAGCACCAGGCCGTCGCACTCGAAGTCGAACTCGTGTAGCCGTTCGACGATCGATTCGCAATGGTCCACCGCTGCGTCAAAGTCCTCGAAGTGAGCAACCAGTGGAGTCGTAGGAACGCCCCAACTCGAGACAGCCTTCAAGAACTCGCTGTAGCTGGCGACCTCAAAGCCTTCGGCATAGCCGGCGCCGTGGCAGAAGAAGCGCAGCTTTAATTGCGCCGCCAGCCGAGGGTCCAGCAGCCGTACGCCGCCGGCCGCGGTGTTGCGTGGATTGGCATAGAGCTTTTGTCCAGCCTCTTGCCGCTTAGCGTTAATGTCGGCGAGATCCGTGTTGGTCATGTAAACCTCGCCGCGGACCTCGATCACCGGCGGGATGCTGTCGCCCTCCAGCCGTAGCGGCACGCCCGCCACCGTGCGCAGATTGTGCGTCACGTCGTCGCCCGTCTGGCCTTCGCCGCGCGTGGCGCCTTGCACGAACACGCCGTTCTCGTACAACAGGCTGACGGCGACGCCGTCAATCTTCAGTTCGACCGTCCACGCCACCTCTTCCCCCGGCAGCAGCTTGCCGGTCCGATCTCCGAACCTGCGCAGCTCATCGAGGCTGTACGTGTTGTCCATCGACATCATCGGGACGCGATGGCGAACAGAGGTCAGGCCCGCGACCGGCTCGCCGCCGACGCGTTGCGTCGGGCTGTCGGGCGTAATGTGTTCGGGATGCGCGGACTCCAGTTCCGCGAGCCGCCGCATCAGGCGGTCGTACTCAAGATCCGAGATAATCGGCGCGGCTTCGACGTAGTACCGCCGGTCGTGCGCGCGGATTTCCGCGCGAAGCTGCTCGATCTGCGACTGAGCGTCTTCCGCCATGCTTACGGGCGAACCACTTCGAGGCCGCATTCGGGGATGACGGTTACCTTCTTATCCGCCGCCGAATTGGGGATGAGGCAGAGCATGCGGAACGTTGTGACGCCGGTGTTACGGAACTGGTGGGTATCGTCCGGCGCTACGAACACAACGTCTCCAGCGCGGAGCGGCCGCTCGAAGGCGCCGTCCACGATGCAGCCTTCCCCCTCCAGCACGTAGATCTCGTGCTCATAAGGGTGAACGTGATGCGGCGTGTGGCCGCCGGGCTCCAGCTCGAACTCCCGCATGGCGAAGTTCGGCGCCCGATCGCCTTCGCCGACGAGCCAGCGGACGCGGCAGCCCGCGGCGCCCTCCATCACGACTTCATCCTGCGGCACTTCTTCTGCGTGTTTGATGATCATGGCAGAACGCCCTTTGAAAAGTATGTATTGCGAAGCTAATTGCCCCGTGATAAGCGATCGAACTCCACCTGTTCTCGCTCGGACTTATCCCAGAACCGGTCGGTCCCGATGGCGCCCACGGTAAGCACCGCAAGGACCGCCAGCTCGACGAGCATTGTCATGTCGCCATTGGCGCGCAGCCATTGAAACAGCGGATGCCCAGCTTGCCGCCCAGCTTCGGCCCGGGCCAGGTTCACGGCCTGAAAGGCCATGTAGCCATAGGCGAACGCCGTGACGACGAACACGAATCCGGCGGGAACGAGGAGGGCGTAAAACGGATTGAAAGACCTCTTGGCGGCCATGTGTTGCTCGGGGGTAGTTCGGCGGTCGGTGGATTATAGCAAACTCGGGCCGTGGCATCACTCGGCCCTTGCGCGGTAGACTGAGCGGTTTAACCGCAGTGCGCGGACGGCAACTGGGAAGGACCTGTCGTGCATCAGAACGGCTCGCCGCCGAAAATTCGGCTTCGCGGAGTGTCGGTCCACAATCTCAAACACGTGGACCTTGATCTGCCGCACCGCCAGTGGATCGTCTTCTGCGGCGTAAGCGGCAGCGGCAAGACGAGCCTTGCGCTCGACACGCTGTACGCCGAGGGCCAGCGACGGTATGTCGAGAGCTTTTCGACTTACACGCGGCAGTTCCTCGAGCAACTCGACAAGCCCGCGGCGGAGAGCATGGAGGGGATCCCGCCGTCGGTCGCCGTGACGCGGAAGAATGTCAGCCGCTCCAGCCGGGCGACGGTCGGCAGCTCGACGCAGATCAACGAGCATCTGCAATTGTTGTTCGCCCGCCTGGGGGAGGTGGTTTGCTACCAGTGCGGGCAACGGGTGGAACGGGACTCGGCGGAATCGGCCGCCGACGAACTGATGCGATTGCCCGAGGGAACGCGGCTGATGCTCGGGTTCACCTCGGTCCGCGGCAAGGAGCGCACGGCCGCAGAATGGTTGAGCGATCTGGCGGCCCTAGGCTATCGCCGCTGCCTGCACGAGGGCCAAACCGAGGAGGTGTCGCCTGCGCTTGCCGAGCGACTGGGAGACGCACATGCACTGGACGTGATTGTCGATCGCGTCACGGTGCAAAGCGAGGCTGCTGGACGCATGCGGGACTCGCTGGAGAATGCGCTAGAAGCGGGCCGCGGGGCGGCAGTGGCGTGGATTGAACAAAAGTTGAGCGTCGAGGGTCGAGAGTCAAGTGCCGAACAGGAAGTCTCCGACTCTGGACCCTCTGCTCTCGACCCTCGACCTTCGTGGCTCCTCCGCGGCTACAGTCGGCGATTGCGCTGCGAGCGGTGCGGCATTCAGTATCCCGACGTCGAGCCGCAACTGCTGAACTATAACAATCCGCTGGGGGCCTGCCCGGAGTGCGAGGGGTTCGGCAACGTCATCGACGTCGACATGCAGCGGATCGTGCCCAACAACGAGAAGTCGATCCGCGAGGGCGCCATCGCGCCGTGGAATACCCCGGCGTACGAGCATGAGTTGCAGGAGCTGCTCGCCCTGGCGCCGCGATACGGCATTCCGGTCGACGTACCGTTCCGCGAGCTCCGCGAGGAGCACGTTCGACTCCTTCGCGAAGGCGTGCCGGAGCGCAAGTTCGGCGGCCTGGTCGGCTTTTTCGATTGGTTGGAACGCCGCAAATACAAGATGCACATTCGCGTGTTCCTCAGCCGCTGGCGCAGCTACTACCCTTGCCCGGCCTGCAATGGCGCTCGGCTAAAGCCGGAGGCACTTGCGGTGCGGATTGCCGGCAAGAACGTTGCCCAAGTGCTAGCGATGCGCGCAACAGAAGCTTTGGGATGGCTTCGCGAATTGAACCTGAACGAGTGGCAACGGCGCGTCGGGCAACTACTCGTAGACCAAGTCATTTCGCGGCTCGAGTACCTCGAACGCGTCGGCGTAGGCCATCTCGCGATCGAGCGGCCCCTGCGAACACTCAGTGGCGGCGAAGCCCAACGCGTCGCGCTCACTGCGGCGCTGGGGTCGAACCTCACCGGCATGCTTTATGTGCTCGATGAGCCCTCTGCCGGCTTGCATCCGGCCGATTTGCCACGGCTGGTCGACGCGGTCCGCGGGTTACGCGATCGCGGCAATACCGTCGCCGTCGTTGAGCATGAGCCGTCGCTGATCACGACGGCGGACCATGTCGTCGAGCTCGGCCCGGGGGCCGGGGAGTTCGGCGGCAAGGTGATCTTCCAAGGCTCGCCGACGGCGATGCTCGATGATCCCGAGAGCCGCACGGGTGATTGGATTTCGGGAAGGCGGCAGGGGCACAATCGTGGCGAGCGACGTTCGACGAATCACGGCTGGCTACGGCTCGTCGGCGCTCGCGGCAACAATCTGCAGAATCTGACCGTGGAGTTCCCGCTTGGCGTGCTGTGCGTCGTCACCGGCGTAAGCGGCGCGGGCAAGAGCACGCTGGTGCAGCAGACGCTGTTTCCGGCAGTCGCTCAGCGGTTGAAACTCGACGCCGAGAAGCCGGCCGATCACGATGATTTGCTCGGCGTCGGGCAGATTGAGGACGCCCTGCGCGTGGACCAGAGCCCGATCGGCCGCACGCCGCGCTCAAACCCAGTCACGTATGTCAAGGCGTTCGACCCCATCCGGGCATTGTTCGCCGATACGACGGAGGCGAAAGCCCGGTCGTTCAAGGCGGGCCACTTCAGCTTCAACGCCGAGGAGGGCCGTTGCGACGCCTGCGAGGGGGACGGGTTCAAGCAGATCGACATGCGGTTCATGGCCGACGTGTATATGCGGTGTCCGGAGTGCCACGGCGCCCGCTATCGCCGCGAGGTGCTGGAAGTGAAGTACCGCGGGCTGAGCATCGCCGAGGTGCTCGACCTGTCGGTCCGGGAGGCCTTCAACTTCTTCCGCGGGCACAAGAAGATTCTGGCTCGGCTGAAGACGCTGATCGACGTCGGGCTCGACTACCTGCGGCTCGGGCAGCCGGCCAACACGCTCTCGGGCGGCGAGTCGCAGCGGTTGAAATTGGCTAATTATGTGTCAGCGGTCCGCCGCGGCCGGACGTTGTTTGTGCTTGACGAACCCACGACCGGCCTGCATCCGTCGGACGTCATGCAGCTTGTCGACTGCTTCGACTCGCTCGTGTCAATGGGCCACTCGCTAATAGTGGTTGAGCACAACCTGCAGATGATGCGGGCCGCGGATTATATCATCGACCTGGGCCCGGGCCCCGCGGAAGAAGGGGGCCGCATCGTGGCTGAGGGGTCGCCGGAGCAAGTGGCGGCCCACTCCGCGTCGATGACTGGGCGTTATTTAGCGGAAGAGCTGGCCCGAGAGCCGGCGCCGGCGGATTCGGACGAATAGCGGCAGACGCCATGAATGGTCCCAAGGTAGAGCCGAGCGGTTCCTTAAACCCGGCTTTGTATTTCGAGATCCGCCTGCATGAGGCCTCGGAGAACTTGGTAGAGCTCCATGTTCAGAACATTTCCCATGGCAGTGGCAACCCCTCCCCGATTGTCGGTTTCACCGGAAGCGTTTACGGCCCGGTATCGAAGCGGTCTCGGACGCTGCCGACACACTACACGCTCATGCCGGAGCGAGCGGCTGGCCGTCCGCAGCAGCTGGCTTACGCAAGTATTCCTGAGCCCTGCTACTGGAACACCGAGCGTCCCGTTCTATACAGCGTGCAGTTCGACATTGAATATGCCGACGGCTCGATCGCCGATTGGGGGCGCGCCACAGGATTGCGGCGACTGGAAGTTCATGGTTCGAGTTTGCTGCAAGACAGGAAGCGGACAGTTCTGCGCGGCGCCGTCGCGCATGGCGCCAGCGAGCTGGAAATAATGACGGCGCAGAAGACCTGGTCCGCGCTGCTGGTCCCAGAGCCGAGCCTGGCTCGCTTACGTGACGCCAACGAACTGGGCGTTAACCTGGCGGTCGACTTGCGCGGAGTTTTGGGAGATTTAAGCGCCTGGCTTCTAGACCTGACGTGGCATCCATCGGTGGCTGCAGTGCTTGTTGACCGCAATGCCGACGTCTCGCTTAAGCCCTCCCGCCTCCTCCTGTGCGAGGCTCTCGACGCCGCAGCGGACTCGCCTGATAAGATTGCTCCCTGGGCGGATTTGATCGCCTTTGAACTTGAACCAGGACAGCGTCCGCCACTGTGGGCGAAAGGCTGCCGAAAGCCGATCATCGCCATCCGCCGTGGGCGGCCCTGCGACGATCTTTCCTATGCTCGCCGCGCGGCCGATTTAATGCAGGCCGAGCTTGCCCCCGACTTCGACCTGGCGGGGTACTTCGCCGCCGACGCGGGACAGCAAGAACATCAAGTTCAAGTTATGATGCGTTCGCATGGGTTGGTTGGCCAATTCAAACCACGGGACTGATGGCGGTTTCGATTTCAGCGCCTTTGCAAGCAATGCTTGCCGACCATGAACGGTGAACA
The DNA here is from genome assembly GCA_036381635.1 of Lacipirellula sp. Classification (GTDB taxonomy): domain Bacteria; phylum Planctomycetota; class Planctomycetia; order Pirellulales; family Lacipirellulaceae; genus Lacipirellula. Next base: position 7,517 of record DASVCM010000748.1, on the reverse strand, counting down.
ACAACAGCTCGATCGCTACCGCCGCCAGATGCGGTTCGCGCCGCTCGGCGAGCAGGGACAGCGGCGGTTGCTGGCGTCGCGCGTGCTCGTCTGTGGTTGCGGGGCGCTGGGCGGCGTTTCCGCCGATCTGCTTGTGCGCGCCGGCGTCGGCTTCGTCCGCGTCGTGGATCGCGACTTTCTAGAGGCGGACAACCTACACCGCCAGGTGCTGTTCGATGAAAGCGACGTGGCCGAAGTCCTCCCGAAGGCTATCGCTGCAGCGCGGCGACTTTTTCAAATCAACTCCGCGGTCCAGGTTGAACCGGTCGTCGCCGACGTAACTGCTGCGAACATCGCCAGCCTCGCAGGCGACGTGGACTTGATTGTCGATGGCACCGACAATTTCGAGATTCGCTACCTGCTGAATGATTACGCTGTGGCGAACGGCGTGCCGTGGGTTTTCGGCGGCTGCGTCGGCGCCGAAGGGCAGATGATGGCGATTCTCCCTGGCGAGACGGCATGCTTGAGCTGCCTTACGCCGGAGCCCCCGCCGGCCGAAGCCCAGCCGACCTGTGAGACGGCCGGCGTCATTGGCCCGATCGTCAGCGTGATTGCGTCGCTGCAGTCGGCCGAAGCTCTCAAAATCTTGAGCGGCAACAATGCTGCGATTAACCGGCGCCTCACCCTCGTTGACTTGTGGAACAATCAAATTCGCAGCATCGGCGTTGCTCGCGTTACCGGCGATGCTCCCTGTCGCACTTGCGGCGAGCGCGACTTTCCCTGGCTCGACGGCCGCCGCGGCGCGACGGCTGTTTCCCTCTGCGGGCGCAACGCGGTGCAGCTTGCGCCGACGGCGACGGATCGAATATCGCTCGCCAGCTTGCGTTCCAAACTTGAGCACATCGGGCGTGTTTCCGGCAACGATTTTCTGCTGCGGTTTGAAGCGGACGGGTATCGCATCACGGTGTTTGCTGACGGGCGAACCATCGTCGGCGGAACCAATGACGCGGCCGAGGCCCGCATTGTGCATGCACGCTACATCGGCGGCTGACGGCAAAGATCGCGCGTTCTGCCCAGCTTCCCGAGCGGGCTGCCGCAGACGGAAAAATCGCTCCCTTCCCATTGAGGGCGGCCCTCGGTTTGGTCGATTTGCAGTGCTGGGACGGCACCCCGCCGCCGTTCCATGCGCCTGGCCAGGATGGCCAGGCTATCTAGCCGAGACATCCTGGCTCGGCGAATCCGCACTAGACCCAGCAGCAGCATCGAATGGCAACTGTCGAGAGCTCCGTTTCCACCCGGCATCCCGCAGCCTCTTCCCCTGCCAGCGGCGAACGCACGCTCGTTGGCCGCATTGGACCCTGGCAACTCGTGCGGCTGATTAACGAGAGCGAGCTGGCTCGCGTTTATGTCGCCCGCCCGGCCGATGCCGGGGACGAGACGCCCGCGGCGTATGTGGTCAAGGTGCTGCGAAAAGAATGGTGGCGCGATCCGCACGCCATCGAGATGCAGCGCCGTGCGGCATGGGTTGGCCGAAAAGTTTCGCACCCGCACTTGCTGCCGGTGCTTTCGGCGGGCGTCGAGCAGCCGCCGTTCTATACCGTGAGTCCGAAGCTTGAAGGGCGATCGCTGGCGCGGATTCTCGAGCAGCAGCGGCGGCTGCCGATGGCGATCACGCTGTGGATCGCCCGGCAAGTGGCGGAAGCGCTCGACGCTCTGCATACGACTGCGCGCATGATTCACTCCGACGTGAAGCCGGCGAACATCGTCGTCGCGCCGGACGGCCACGCGACGCTGGTCGACCTGGGCTTCGTTCACACGCCCGGCGAAAGCCGCCATTGGTCGACGCGACCCGTGTATGGCACCCTGAACTACTTGGCGCCTGAAGCGCTTACGTCGGCGCTGGCCGCCTCGCCGCAAAGCGATCTCTACAGCTTGGGCGTTACGCTGTACGAGATCCTCACCGGCAGCCTGCCGTTCGTCGGCCGCGATGCGGAACATCTCATTCGGCAGCACCGCGAGGCGAAGCCTGACTGCATTCGGAGCCGTCGTCCCGAAACGCCCAAGGGCGTGGCGTCGCTCGTTCACCGGCTGCTGGCTAAGGACCCGCTCCGCCGGCCCGAGAACGCCGCGACCGTGGCCGAAGAACTGGTACGGTTGGAGATCGAGTGCTTCTCCGCCCAGGCCGCCTGAGCGTCGAGCGGCCTTAGCCGCGACGCGCTAGCGGAGCGATTGCGCCATTAAGCTCGCTCCGCTACCGCGTCGCGGCTAACACGTCAGGCGCCCAATCTCCCCTCTTGACCCTTCACGGCACGTCCACGGGCATCGGCTCGACGCCGTCGAGGAAGCCGGTCAGCGCCCGCGAGCGATAGGGGCTCTGCAGCTTGCGAACGGCCTTCGACTCGATCTGTCGCACGCGTTCTCGGGTGACGGAAAAAATCTTGCCGACCTCTTCGAGCGTGTAGGTATAGCCGTCGGCCAGCCCGTAACGCAGTCGGAGGATTTCGCGCTCGCGGTAGGTCAGCTCCGTCATCACTTCCTCAAGCCGCGCTTTGAGAGCTTCTAGGTGCGTGTCGTACAGCGGGTCCTCGGAGCGATGCTCCTCAAGAAACTCACCGAAGTAATTGTCCTCGTGGTCGCCCACGGGTTGGTCGAGCGACAGCGGCTGGCGGGTCATCTTGTGAACGCAGCGGGCGTCTTCGAGGGACAGCCCGGCGAGTTCCGCGATCTCCTCGGGGTTCGGCTCGCGGCCGTGCATTTGCACGAACTGGGTCGTCACTGCGCGAATCTTGCTCATCGTGTCGATCATGTGGACCGGGAGGCGGATCGTTCGACTCTGGTCGGCAATCGCCCGGGTAATCGCCTGGCGAATCCACCACGTGGCGTAGGTCGAGAACTTGAAGCCGCGGGCGTGCTCGAACTTGTCGACCGCTCGCATCAGACCGGTGTTGCCTTCCTGAATGAGGTCTAGGAAGCTCATGCCGCGATTGCGGTAACGCTTGGCGATCGAGACGACCAGCCGAAGGTTCGCCGCCGAGAGCTCGCGCTTGGCCGCATCGTAGGCTTCCTTGCGGCGAATTGTGCGGCTGGTGAGTCGATTGAGCGTGGCCGGCGTCTCCTGCGTAATCTTCATCAGATACCGCAGCTCAGCCCGCAGCTCGTGCTCGTTTCCGCGGCTGTAAAGTCGCTCAATGTCCGCAAGCTGCGACTTGATCACCATCATCCGCTGCGAGATCTCGTGCAACTGCGACATGAGCGGAAGCAGCCGCTGGATTCGCAAGTTCAGTTCCTCGACCAGCCGGACGACCTTGTTGCGGCGAATTATCAGCCGTCGCCAGGCGGCGTGCTTTTCCGAGGCAGACGCACGCCTGCTCACCGCAATGCGATAGTCGGTGCGGTTCTGCTCCAACAAACGGCGAGCGGTCGCCAGATTCGGCGCGATCCGTTTGAGAATCCGCTTCTTCTCGGAGGTGTTCGTCACGGAGATCTCGATCGTGCGATCGAGCCGCAACGTACCGTCGGACACCTTTTGCAGCAGCTCAACTGCCGCGTGGAGCATGTAATCGCTGCACATCAGCGTGCGGCGGAACCGGCGGCGCGTGCCTTCGATCTGCACCGCGGCGGCGACTTCGCTGTCCCGATTGAGCATCGGAATTTCGCCCATCTGCATCAGATACATTCTCACGGGGTCATCAATCGCCGCTTCGCCTTCGGCGTCAGCCGCCTCGAATTCATCGGCCGCCTCGTCGTCGAGGATGTCATCATCTTCATTGATCCGCGGTTCCAGGTCGTCGGTAGCCGGCTTGGCCTTCGACTTGGGCCGGCTGCCGCGCGGCGCCGGCGGACTTGCCGGGCCCTTGTGGCTGCCATTGCGAGCGGCGTGAACAGATGCATTGGAGCGGGGCTTAATCGGCACGGGGAAATTCCTCAAGAACGGCGCGGGCTGAATCTCGTTGCCGGCCCCGTTGCACCGGTCATGCCGTCGCGCCGTTGTCGCGCCTCAGGCAATCGCCTAAAGTGTTTTGCGGGAAGCAGTTTCGTTGCGGCGGCAGGCACGGCGCAACCAATGAAACGCGCCGCAATGTTGCCGATTCGCCACGGGGCTTAGGGTGCGCTGTTGCGACGGGGCAACGCGGCCTCGGCAGACCGATCATCCGCTACATACGGTACATGCGATTCGCCCGGCTACAGTGTGACAGCGAGCGAATGCCTGCCGGATTGGCCGATCTGGCCGGGCAGGAGCTGGACCTGCTCCAACTTGACTACCGACGAGCACGCGCGGTCCCGGCGTCGGAAAATGGCTCGATTGAATTTCCGGGCTATGCCGCGGGGATCGCACAAGCAGCCCGGACATTGGTAAAGCCGCTATTTCTCGATCCAGATCTTCGCATCATCACGTCGGCCGGCTGGGGCGACGCCTTCGGCTGCGTCGAGCAAATCGCCTCGATCTTCATCGAAGGAGGCTGCGGCGACCTGCCGTTGGCCGCAGTTCGCGGCAGTAACCTACTGCCGATCCTTGAGATGCTCGAGGCGGACGGCGTCCCGCTGACGAATGCGGAAACTGGCGCCGCGTGGCGCGACCTCAAAGAGCCGTTACTCGCGGCAGACCTGCAGTTAGGCGGCGGACCAATTGCCATGGCGCTCGCTGAGAGTGCTCGGGTGATCGTGGCAGGATGCTACGACGATGCAGCCCCGGCGGCGGCATTGGCAGTTCGAGAATACGGCTGGTCTTGGCGAGATTTCGACAGTCTGGCGTCGGCTGCGGTAGCCGCTCGGGCAGCCGCGTGGCGACATTGGGATGTCGATCGCGATGCCCCGGCCTCACTCCCCTGGACGCCTGGGTGGGTGGAGTTGGACGAGGATGGACGCTCAACCGTCAACGGTGCAGCAGCCGGCGAGTCTGCCCCTGCGGCGCTCGAGCGCTGGCTCAAAGATGAAAGGAATGCGAAGAACGATCTCGTGGCCGCCGATGTTCGCGTGCGGCTCCCAGCCATCACTTGTAAAGCGACGGCGCTTCGGCAGATTTCCATTTCAGGCGCCGCCGGCGCACCGCATGACGGCAGTTGGCGGCTGGAGATCCTTTACCAAGCCGGCTTCTCCGCGGAGGCCATGGTAGAATTCTCCGCCGAGGCCGATCGAGAATTGGTTGAATCCCTCACACAGGCGGCGCATGCGTATTTAAGCCACGCGAGCGACCCTTCGGGCCTGATGACTGTCGAACCGTTGCGACCGCTTAACTCCGTCGGCCCCAGTTGGCTTCACCTGGCGTACCAATCGAAATCGCGGAAGGCGTGCCAGTTTTTCGCTGACCAGGTTGTTCGATTGTTTTCCGCACATGAGTTCCATGCCCGGCTCGCCGCCGGCACGCTGCGCGTGCAGGCCCACTGTGGAGTGTGGCCAGTCCGAGTGCCGCGCGACGCGGTCGATATCGCCGTCGAAACGCGCGCCGCGAAGGAATGGGTCTAGGAAACCTGAAATGTATATGTCCAGCAGCGCAGTTGAAATAAAGGTAGTTGAACCCGCGGGCACGATCGTCCTGAATCGACCCGATTACGAAAACGCCCTTACGCGCTCCATGGTCGAGCAGTTGTCCGAGGCGCTCGACGAGTTGTATCTCGAGAAGAGAGTCCGGGCAATCATTCTGACCGGCGCCGGCGAAAGCTTCTGTGCCGGGGCTGACCTTAGCGAGCTAAAAACAAGCCAGGATGCCGAATCGCCGGAAGAAGAGTGGGGCGCCGATGCGGCCGACTTTCGCGACTTACTCGTGCGGATGCTGGAAATCACGAAACCCATCATTGCCGCGGTAAACGGTCCGGTCTCGGCCGCCGGGGCTGCGCTGGTTGTCGCATCTGACATCGTATTAGCAAGCAGTACCGCGACCTTCGCCTTGCCGGATCCGCGCCTCGGGCTGGTCGCCGGCCTGGCGGCGCCGCTACTCAGCTTCCGACTTGGCGCGGGACAGGCGGCCCGGCTTCTGCTGACGGGGCAAACGCTGGACGCCGCGGAAGCGCATCGAATCGGCGTCTTTCATGAGTTGACGGGCGTCGATACGGTGTGGGCGCGTGCGATGGAGCTCGCCAATGAATGCGCGGCGGGGGCGCCGGAGGCGATACAACTCACCAAGCGGTTGCTCAATGAAACGCTCGGCGAAAACCTCGGCACGCAGCTTTCGGCCGGCGCGGTAATGTCGGCGACGGCGCGAACCACCGAAGCTGCCGCCGAAGGCATCGCCGCTGCCGTGGAAGGGCGAAAGCCCCAGTGGAAGTAGATTTAGCCTTGCCGCTTGCGGCGGTTCGCGGGGCGAGCCCCCGCGGCTAAATGCTGCCGACCAAAATCTCGGCTCCCCTCATTTGACTCCCGAAAATCCTGACCTAGGTTTTAGTTGCCGGACGAGTCTTAACCTTTCGCTCACCGGACATCCCGCGTGTTCGGGGCCTCTTTTGGCCCCGGCGCGGCAGCACTCATCGCGTTGCTTATCCCGTTCGTTTCCCTCCTTATTCGCTGAAGCGTCAGCGTTTTCGCGCGTCGCTGCAGCAGTTCGCACCCTGTCAGGTTTGGCCGTCGGCGTGCGTTCGGTTCACCCACCGTCGCCGCAGCGCACGCCGGCGGCTGACCTAACCCGCACCCCAACGGGGAAAGTCCGGCTGCAGCCGCGATTGGCGCCCTCCAACGTGCGCCGGACTTTTCCTTACACCGCTTGAGGCGCGAGGCTTGGAGCGAATAAGCCCAAGCCTCCGCTTCAAGCCATTCCAGGCTTCAGATTCCGGACCTCAGGCTTCAGGAGAAGAGAATGATCGAATGTCAGCGTCGAAGTACAGCGCGAAGTTTGAGGCCTGAATCTCAAAACCTACACCCCGAGGCCCGAAGCCTGAGGCCTGCCCTTACGGCGCCTCCTTCACGAACGCGTCCTTGTACATCGGCATATACCGGTAGTACACCTCGAGGGTCATGGTGGCCATCGCGGTGGTGTAGAGCCGGCCCCCAGGCGTGCTGTGCGACTCGGCGAAGTACCAACTGCCAGCCTCGTGGCCATCCGTCGCCTGCGTGCGGATGAGATACTGGCGCATCCGCGGGTTCCACTTCTCCCAGTTCGGCCCGCCTAAATGGTGAAGGACCTGAGAGGCGTAGTAATTGAAGTACATGTTGTTGCGGGTCGGTAGCTCGCCGCCCAGCTTCGCCCCGCCGCGCTGCAGGGGCTTGTGCTCCCGCGGCCAGCCGTTGACCATGCGGCAAAGCAAGCCAACGGCTGTCGTGGCCGCGGTGCCCCGCTTGTCGCCATTGAGGTAGTAGTAGGTGGCGCCGCCGTCGTCCTGGATGGCTTCAAGGAAGTCGTTCAGCTTCATCCAGACTTCGTAAGGGACTTCGATCCCGGCGAGCGTGGCGCTCTTAAGCGCCATCACTTGCCAACCGGTGACCGTCATGTCGCCTGGGCCGGCGGTCTCCCATTTGGGCGCGTAGCGCCAACCGCCGTCGTTGTACTGGGCGTTGACGATGAATTTAATCGCCTCGGTCGCCGGCTCGCGCCACTGCTGATCGCGCGT
>DASVCM010000747.1:0-10588 GCA_036381635.1 Lacipirellula sp. | reverse complement strand
CGCACCGACAGCCGAGGGAGCCGGCTCACCCACCCGGTGAGGGAACACCCAACCCACAGCCTCAGCAACAGGGGGATTTATCGATGAGTCGCAACCATAGAGGATTCGTAGTCCGCAGTCTGGCTGCGCTCGCATGCGTGGCCGTGGCGAGCCAAACTCTGGCCGCCGAGTACGGCGCGATCAAAGGCCGCTTCATCTACAAAGGCGAGCCGAAGGTCGAGCCGATCCAACCGACCAAAGACACCGAATATTGCGGCCAGCATGAGCTCAAGACCGAAACGGTGAAGGTCAGCCCGAAGGGCGAGCTGCAAAACGTGTTCGTGTATCTCTACACGCCGCGCGGCAAGAAGATTGAGGTCAATCCTGAAATCAAGCCCGCCGCCGAGCCGAAGGTGCTCGACAACAAAGGCTGCCGCTTCGAGCCGCACGCCATGACGCTGTGGACCGAAGAGAAGCTCGAGATCCGCAACTCCGACGAAGGCATCGGCCACAACACCAACGCGCAGAAGCTCGTCGCCAACCCGAAGTTCAACGAGCAAGTGACCAACGGCAATCCGATCGTCAAGGAGTTTTCCAAGTCCGAGCCGATCCCGACCGAGGTCGCCTGCAACGTTCATCCCTGGATGAGCGCAGTGGTCCTCATTCGCGATAACCCCTATATGGCGGTCTCCGGCGAGGACGGCAGCTTCACCATCGAAGGCGTCCCGGCGGGCAAGCACGCGTTTGTCTTCTGGCACGAAGCGAAGGGCAACCTCCGCGACCTGCCGGTCGGCAAAGAGAAGGCCGACCGTCGCGGCCAGGTCGACCTCGAGGTGAAGGCCGGCGAGACGCTCGACTTGGGCGACATCGAAGTTACCCCGGCGATCCTCGGACAATAATCGGATCGATAGCAACAATTCCCGGCGAATAGCCCCGACCTCGCTAGGTCGGGGCTAGCGCCGTAACTGACTAAAACATGAGATTCAACCACAGCAATGTAGGCCTCTCGCTCCGCGAGAGGCTGGACTTCTCGCGGAGCGAGAAGCCTACGATGTTCTCGCTGGCCGCGATGCTGCTATGCATGGCGGCGGCCGCTGTCGGTTGCAACCGCCCGGCGGACCTTGGCAAATATGCCAACCTCGGCGCGGCGGACAAGATCCGCACCGCATTAGTCGGCGACGCCGCAGCCGCTGGCGAAGGTGAAGCGGAAGCTACTGGCACGGGTTGGGCCACGATCCGCGGCCGCTTCATCTACGAAGGCGAACCGCCGCAGATGCCGCCGTACCAGGTGAACAAGGACGCCGCCACCTGCGCCCCCGGCGGCCAGGCCCCGCAGCAAGAAACCCTCGTGGTCGACTCGGCGACCAAGGGCATCGCGAACATCGCCATCTACCCCCGCAAGGTTTCGCGCGTTCACGAGACGGCCGGCCCCAAGACCGAGCCGTTCGTCTTCGACCAGGAGCAGTGCGTCTTCCTCTCGCACGTCTTCGCGGTGACCGTCGATCAGCCGATCGAGATCAAGAACAGTGACAACGTCGGTCACAACACGAACATCACCGGCCAGAACAGCTTCAACCAAACCATTCCCAGCGGCGGCTCGTCCCCGTTCACGGCTCAGCGCGAAGAGGCGTTTCCCGTCTCGATTAGCTGCAGCATCCATCCGTGGATGCGGGCCTACATGCTGCCGCGGAAGAATTCCTACGCGGCGGTTACCGCGCCGGACGGCTCCTTCGAAATCGCCAACCTGCCGGCCGGCGAAGAGATCGAGATTCAGGTCTGGCACGAGAGCGCCGCCGGCGGCAACGGCGCCCTGTACGTCGAAGGCGATGCCGCCAAGGAACTGAAGTGGAACGACAAAGGCCGGTTCAAGATCCGCCTCGAGCCGGACGAAGTCCGCGAGCTGAACATCACGGTGCCCGCCTCCGCCTTCGGCGGCTAACGACTAGATAGCCGGGCCATCCTGGCCCGGCGAGATAAACGATTTGTGGGAGGCGTCTCCGACGCAGATATCGCTCGCTATGGAAAACGCCATCGGCGTTAGAACCGCCCCCCGCAAGAAAAAATCGCAATCAACCTTCAACATGAAGTCACAGCTTCCAACACTTACATACCTGATTGCAGCCTCGGCGCTCATCGCCATCGTCGGCTGCGAGCAGGCCCCGCCGCCGCGGTTTCAGGCAAACATGGTCACGATGGTTTCCACCGAAACCAGCGACCCCTATCAGCAGGAAATCGCCAACGTCCTGGCCGGCATGTTCGGCACGCCCGATAAGCCGTATGCCTTCCCGGAATCGGGCCTCAATCAGCAGCAGCTCGATTTGGCCGCCGGCTCCGCCTACAGCGACCAGGAGGGCGTCAGCCACGGCCTTTACCGCAAGCATTGCGTCCACTGCCACGGCATCTCCGGCGACGGCCGCGGACCGACGGCCCGGTTCCTAAATCCCTACCCGCGCGACTATCGCCAGGGCGTTTTCAAGTTCAAGACGACCTATAACAACGGCTCGAAGCCCACCGACGACGACCTCCACCGCGTGATGGTCAACGGCATCCCCGGCACCGCGATGCCCTCGTTCTCACTCCTTCCCGGCTCCGAGGTCGAGTCGCTCATCGAGTATGTGAAGTACCTGGCCATTCGCGGCGAGATGGAGCAGAAGCTCGCCGACTTCGTCTACAACGATCTCGGCGAGACCGAAAAGCTCGACGAAAACGGCGAGCCGATCCTCGACGAAGACGGCAATGAGGTCATGGAGCGGATACCGCTCGATCCGGCCTCCGATCCTGAGCAGGCGCAGATTATCAAGGATCTGCTCGCCGAAGTTGTCCTCCCGTGGCAAGAGGCCGCCGACAGCGTGGTCGTCCCCGTCGAGGAAGAGATTCCCGCCGACGACCGCACGGCGGAAGTGATTGCCGCGTCGGTTGCCAAGGGCCGCGAGCTGTTCTACGGCACAAAGGCCAACTGCTTCACCTGCCACGGCCCGACCGGCCTGGGCGACGGCCAGCAGACCGACTTCGACAACTGGAACAAAGAGCTGAATGCCTTCGTCAACGATACGCAGCAGATGGCCGAATCGCTCGCCGAGCGCGAGAAGGCGGAAGAGATTTCCGAGGAAGAACAGGCGGCCATCGAGCGAGATTACGAAATACTCGCCAACCGGCAAGCGGTGGCCGACACGTTCTATCCGATTCGCAACGCCATTCCGCGAAACTTGCGCAAGGGCGTCTATCGCGGCGGCCGTCGGCGGATCGATATTTTCTCCCGCATCCATCAGGGCATCGCCGGCACCCCCATGCCCGGCGTCGGCTCCGCCAGCCCCGGCGCCCAAGGAACCCTGACCGAAGCCGAGATTTGGAACCTCGTCGACTACGTGCTGAGTCTCCCGTATGAGGAGCTCAGCAACCCGCAGCCGGCGCTGACGCTCAACGAAGAACCGATTGCCAACTAACAGCCCCGACGGGGCGAAAGTCAATAGCCAGGGGCGTAAGCCCCTGGTAATCGCGAAAGAGGAGAGGAAGCCCCAAGGGGGCGACAGTAGTTTTTCAATTCAAGCGCACTTTCGCCCCGTTGGGGCTACAGGGCGTTTCAGATGCATCGGCCCAGGGGCTCACGCCCCTGGCTATTAACTGCCGGCCCTTTGGGCCTGAATACAAAGGCCCCCGGGCCTCGACAAGAAAATGATCAAGCGTTTCCTGCGCTGGATGCCCGGCTTTTGGGCTCTGTTGTTTCTGGCGGTGCCCATCATGGGCGTCGCCACGTTTGTGCTGGCCGATCGCTACAACATCTGGCTGCCGCGCGACGTCTCCGAGCACGGCCGTACGATCGACGACCTGTTCTACTTCATCATGTATCTCACCGGCGCGGTGTTCGTCGTCACCGAGTTGGTCCTCTTTTACTTTGCCTGGAAGTACGACGCGTCGCACAACACCCAGCCGATCCAGTTCAGCCACGGCAGCCACTCCCTGGAAGTCGTCTGGACGATCATCCCCGCGGTAACGCTGCTGTTCATCGCCATCTACCAGATGGACGCCTGGGCCGACGCCAAGATGCGTCCCCCGCAGATTCCATATACCTGCGAAGTAACCGGCCGGCAGTTTAACTGGGACTTTCGCTACCCCGGCCCCGATAACGAGCTGTACACCCGTGACGACATCGTCCGCACCGACGGCAACCTGTATCTGCCGTACGGCGAAGAGATCCTGCTGAAGATCACCAGCGCCGACGTGCTCCACAGCTTCTTCCTGCCGAACCTGCGACTGAAGCAGGACGTGATCCCCGGCATGGAGCAGAAGATGTGGTTCAAAGCCACCGAGGGCGGCAGCTTCGACATCGTCTGCGCCGAGCTCTGCGGCTGGGGCCACTACAAGATGAAGGGCCGCATTCACCTCATGCCGCGCGAGGCCTACGAAGCCAAGCTCGAAGACATGCGGCAAGAACAGAACACCATGCGCGTCGCGGAGAAGAGTGGGCAGTAGGCAGTAGGCAGTGGGCAGTGAAGAGATGCAAATCGGCGTCACACTGTTCCGCAGCCCTTGCTAACCGGCCCGCACCACTGAGTATTTACTGCCTACTGCCCACTGCCTACTGCCTACTTTTATGAGTACCGTTCCCTACGATCACGAGCACGAAGCTTCCACCGTCCGCCCGGAGCATGCCCACACGACGGGTTTCCTGCGGACATACGTCTTTTCGCTCGATCACAAGATCATCGGCCTGCAGTTTCTGTTCAGCACGCTGATCTGGTTCCTCGTCGGCGGCCTGCTGGCCCTGGGCGTCCGCTGGCAGCTTGCCTGGCCCTGGAGCCCGATGCCGGTGCTGGGCAACATCGTCGGCCACGCCGAAGGCGGCCAGATTCCGCCCGAGGTTTACACGATGTTGGTCACCATGCACGCCACGGTGATGATCTTCTTCGTGATCATCCCGGTGCTTGCCGGCGCCTTCGGGAATTATTTGATTCCGCTGATGATCGGCGCCGACGACATGGCGTTCCCCACGCTGAACATGCTCAGCTACTGGTTCATGTGGCCGGCGTTCATGGCCATGGGCGCCAGCTTCTTCGTGGAAGGAGGAGCGGCCCAAGCGGGCTGGACCTCGTATCCGCCGTTATCGGTGCTAAGAGAGGCGGCGCCGGGCAGCGGCTTAGGGCAAACGCTGTGGCTGGTTGGCGTCAGCTTTGTCGGCGTCTCGTCGATGATGGGTTCGGTCAACTACATGACCACCATCATCCAGATGCGCGCGCCCGGCATGACCATGTTCCGCCTGCCGATGACCATCTGGGGGATGTTCGTCACTGCCACGCTGCAAGCGTTCGCCTTGCCGGTGCTCACCGCGGCCAGCTTCATGCAGTTGACCGACAGGCTGTTCGGCACCGGGTTCTTTCTGACTGACGGCGCCGCGGCCAATAACGCCGCCATCCAGGCCGGCGGCGGCCAGCCGCTGCTCTGGCAGCACTTGTTCTGGTTCTACAGCCATCCGGCCGTGTACATCATGACGCTGCCGGCGATGGGCATCGTCTCCGACCTGCTAAGCACGTTCAGCCGCAAGCCGTTGTTCGGCTACAAGCCGATGGTCTACTCGCTCGCCGGCATCGCCGGCCTGGGATTCATCGTCTGGGGCCACCATATGTTCGTTTCCGGCATGAACCCGGCGCTGGGCCTGACGTTCATGACCTCGACGATGCTCATCGCCCTGCCCAGCGCGATCAAGGTGTTCAACTGGCTGGGCACGATGTGGGGCGGCAAGCTGCAGTTCACCACGCCCATGCTGTTTGCGATCGCGTTCGTCTCGATGTTCATCATCGGCGGCCTGTCGGGCATTTTCATGGCCGCCACGCCGGTGGATATCTTCATCCACGACACGTACTACATCGTCGCCCATTTTCACTATGTGCTCATGACCAGCACGACGATGGCGGTGTTCGGCGGCATTTACTACTGGTTTCCCAAGATGTTCGGCCGGATGATGAACGACTCGTGGGGCAAAGTCCACTTCGCCCTGACGTTCATTCTCATGAACTGCGTCTTCTATCCGATGCACATCCTGGGCATGCGCGGCTTCCCGCGCCGCCTGGCCGACCCGTACCACTACGACACGTTCCGCGACCTGATGCCGCTGAACCAGTTCATGAGCATGTGCGCGTTCCTGCTGGTGAGCGTGCAAGTCATCTTTGCCATCAATTTCTTTTGGAGCATCTTCTTCGGCCCCCGCGCCGGCCGGAACCCCTGGCATGCCAATGGCCTGGAGTGGCAAGCCCCCAGCCCGCCGGGCCACGGCAACTTCGACTTCCAGCCGGTGATCTACCGCGGCCCCTACGAGTACGGCTCGCCAGAGGTCGACGTCGACTACTACCCGCAAACCCAACCGCCGACAGGCAAAGAAGTCCCTCCCCAAAATCACTGAGAATCAAATGAAGATAAACCTCACGCAAAGGCGCAAAGGCGCAAAGGAAATCCAGAATTGCATTTCTTTGCGCCTTTGCGCCTTTGCGTGAGACCTTCTTTATTCACTCAAAATGTCATCGCTCACGCCATCAACGTCGTCTCGCTGGCCCCACCGCTGGGCTTGGCTCTTGGCGTGCGCGACGTTTCCGCTGGTGTGGTGGGGCGGGTTCGTCACCGCCACCGGCTCGGGGATGGCCTTCAAGGACTGGCTCACCTCCGACGGCGTGTTCATGCCGTTCTATCCGTGGCTCAGTTCCACCGGCGAAAAGTTCATCGAGCACGGCCACCGGCTGCTCGGCATGCTGTCGGGGATCCTCACCATCGCGCTGGTCGTCTCGCTCTATCTGGCTGAACCGCGCCGCTGGGTTCGCCGGTTTGGCGTCGCGCTGCTCGTCGGCGTCATCGCGCAAGGCGTTCTCGGTGGCATGCGAGTGGTGCTCGACGAGCGCCTTCTCGCCTTGATCCACGGCTGCACCGGCCCGCTGTTCTTCGCCGCCACCGCCGCGATGGTCGCCGTCACCAGCCGCCGCTGGCTACATAGCCCGGCCATCCTGGCCGGGCGCGACGCAGCCAGCATGCAGGGCGGTGAACCTACCGAAGGGCGCCGAGCCAGGATGGCTCGGCTATATAGACTTGCGATCCTCACGGCAGCGCTGGCGTACCTGCAACTTGTCGTCGGCGCCGTTGTCCGGCACAGCCCGCTGATGCTCACTGAAAGCGCCGGCGCCATCTTCCAGACGGCCGTTTTCTTCCACATCGTCCTCGCGATTGCGGTCACGGTGCACGTGCTCATGCTCGCTCACAAGTGCTTTTGGAGCCGCATCAGCCGCCGCGTCTCGGCGAGCCTCGCCGCGCTCATCGGCGTACAACTGCTGCTGGGCGTTTCCACCTGGATGATGAAGTACGGCATGCCCCAGTGGGCGACTCGCCTCATCGGCGAAACGGGCCACTTCAACCGCGCCAGCGACGTCGTAAGCGCCGGAATCGTCACCGCTCACGGCGCGGTCGGCTCGCTGATTGTCGCCCTCAGCGTCGTCCTCGCCTTGCAGGTCGCTCGGCAGTCGGGCGTTCAGTCGCCGTCGCGCCGAGCCATCGCCAAGCCAATCGCGGGGGCCGTCGCATGAGCCGATTGAATTCGTCACCCGCCGTCGCGAAGGCCGCCGCCGCCGATCGAGAATCGACGGCGCTCGCACGCGCAGCCTCTTCGGCCGCTTCGCGGCTTAGCGACTACCTCGAACTCACCAAGCCGCGAATCGTTGTCCTCGAGCTGATCGTCGCCGGCGCCGCCGCCTGCCTGGCCGCCCGGCATTCGCTCAATGTGACCGCTGTGATTCACGCTCTCGCGGCGACGGCGCTGGTCGCCGGCAGCGCGAGCACAGCCAATCAATGGCTGGAGCGACGGCGTGACAAGCGTATGCGCCGCACAGCCAACCGACCGCTCCCCGCGGGCCGCATCAGCAGCGTGGAAGCGTTGCTGCTTTCAGCAGGCGCCCTTGTCGTCGGCCTCGCGTGGCTGGCGACGAAGGTAAACCTCACGACCGCGGCCCTTGGACTGGCGAGCTGGGTGACCTACGTCGTCATCTACACGCCGATGAAGACGCGATCGTCGTACAACACCGCGGTCGGCGCCGTCTCCGGCGCTATTCCGATTCTCATGGGCTGGACGGCCACCGGCGCCCCGCTGAACCTCACGGCCCTGTCGCTGGCCGGCGTATTGTTCCTGTGGCAGTTCCCGCACTTCATGGCGATCGCCTGGCTCTATCGCCACGACTACGCCGTCGCCGGCCATCGCATGCTGACCGTCGTCGATCCCAGCGGCATCCGCGCCGGCGTGCAGGCCATCACCGGCGCCTCGCTGCTGATTCCCGTAAGCTTGATCCCCGCGCTCAGTCCGACCAGCGGCAGCCCAATGCTCTACGCCCTCTGGGCCACCGTCCTCGGCGCCGTGCAACTGGCGCTTGCCATTCGCTTCGCCCTGGAACGAGACGAACGCTCCGCCCGGCTCTTGCTCCGCTGCACGCTGATTTACCTGCCTGCCTGGATGGGTTTGCAGCTAATGGTTTCCCTGTAGGAGGCGTCTCCGACGCCGATACCGCTCACTATCAGAATCAGAAAAGGAATTCGGCGTCAGAGACGCCTCCTACCAACCGATTCAGAAATCAGAAATCCTAATTCATAAATCGTCCAACTTATGAGCGACCACCCCCCCACCCACGGCCACCACTCGGGACTCGAGTATCAGCCCGCGATGCCGCTGCCTAACGGCAAGCTGTTCCTGTGGCTGTTCCTGTCGACCGAGATCATGTTCTTCGCCGGCCTGATCGGCGCGTACATCGTGCTCCGCTTCGGCGCTCCGGCGTGGCCCAGCACGCACGATGTCCACCTGGTCGAGCTGATGGGCGCCATCAACACGGCGGTGCTCATCGGCTCCAGCATCACGGTGGTGCTCGCGCTGGAAGCCGCCCGGCGAAACAATGCGGCCGGCGCGAAAGGGTGGATCATCCTCACCTTCGCTCTCGGCTGCGTCTTCCTCGGCGTAAAGGGCTTCGAGTACAAGGCCAAGATTGATCACCAGATTTATCCGGCCGTGCCGCGGAGTGCGATTTGGGAAAAGGCGGACGTGAATTACGCGGCCGCCGTTCGCCTCCGCCTGGCCGAGCTCAAGACGCCGCTGATCGCCAATCAGAAGCGTACCGAGGAGGAGAACCAGCAACTTGCGGTGATCGATCAGATCATCATGGAGATCGACGCCGCCGAGAAGGCGATGCGTGAAGCCTCCGGCTCGGACGATCCAGCGGCCCTGCCGCGCGCTCGCCAGCAATTGCTGCTGCTGGCCGACAAGATTTACCCCCGCGCGAGCTTGCACGAGGATCACGGCGGCGCCGCTCACGACGGGCGCCAGGCGCCCGCCGCCGAGCACGAGCCGGCTCACGCCGTCTCGACAGATCATCCGCAAGTCACGCTGGTCGATACGGAAGTGACCGCCGGCGAAGCGGACCACGGCGCCCATCACGGCCTGAACGATCAACACCCCTGGCTCAAACTGCCGATCATGATTCCCGGCGGTAACCTATGGGCCAGCACCTACTTCCTGGTCACTGGGTTCCACGCCATCCACGTCATCGTCGGCCTGATCGCCTTCGCCTGCCTGATGCCGAAGACGCTCGGCGTGGCCAAGGCGGGCCTTATCGAAAACGTCGGCCTGTACTGGCACTTTGTCGACCTGGTGTGGATTTTCCTGTTCCCGCTGCTGTACCTGTTTTAGGCGACGCACGATTTTAGCCGTGGGCTAACAGCCCGCCGGAGCGAACCGCGAGATGCCCCACTCTCATATCACCGACGCCCCAAACGACCACGACGCCCCCATGGGCCATCCCCAAGGCGCCGAGCACGCCCCTAGCGGCGTCGGCGTGTACGTGCTGGTCGCCCTCGGCCTGGTCTTCCTCACGGCCTGCTCCTACTGGACCTACACGCCCTTCTGGCCCTTCGGCGACAACCTCGCCATCAAGCGGACCTGGATGATGGCTGTCTCCTGCACGAAGGCCATGCTGGTGATCATGTTCTTCATGCACTTGAAGTGGGAGGCGAACTGGAAGTGGGTCGTCACCGTGCCGGCTAGCCTGATGTCGCTGCTACTGATCATCGCGCTGATACCGGACATCGGCATGCGAATGAGGTACGCCTCGCACGAGCGGCTGACGTACGCCGCCGAACAGCCGGAGCGCGAAGCCGCCGACAAGCCCGGCACGGCCAAGAAACCCGCCGAGCACCCCGTCGGCGAATGACGATATAGCCGGGCCATCCTGGCCCGGCGCGCAGCTTGCGTCTTCGCGTCCCGCAGGCTTTCGAGCCGGAGACATGACTCCGGCCAGGATGGCCGGGCTATATAAACTATGCCTGCCGCCATCTCCATCGAACGCGTCACCCACCGCTACGGCCAGCGCCGCGCGGTGGACGACCTGTCGCTCGAAATTGCCGAAGGCGAAGTCTTCGCCTTCCTCGGCCCCAACGGCAGCGGCAAGACCACATTGTTTCGCTTACTCTCGACGCTGATTCCATTGCAGCAAGGCGACGTCGCCATCCTCGGCCACGACATCCGCCGCGAAACGATCGCCGTCCGCCGTAAGATGGGCGTCGTGTTCCAAGCCCCGAGCCTCGACAAGAAGCTTACCAT
>DASVCM010000746.1:0-5325 GCA_036381635.1 Lacipirellula sp. | reverse complement strand
GCGACGTTTCGATTTCGCCTGCATGCATGTCGCCAGGAGTCTCGACAATCCCTGGCATCTGCTTCTTGATAACGTCGTACTCCAGCACGATCGCGATGTTCGACTCAAGGCACGTCCGCAGCAGACCCTCGGCCGCTTCTTCCATGGCGACCAGTTGCAGAGCGCTGGCGTGGCCGGAGTAGAGGATGAAATTGCGGAAGCCCAGCTCGTACATCGACTGCACGATGTCGCGAGTCAGTCCGCGAACCGTCTCGCCGGTGACGCCAATCGTTCCCGGATGCCCGGCCAGACTGCGGCAAACGCCGTAAGGCACCGGCGCGGCGACGAACACGTCGACGAGATCCGCTGCCCGCTTCGCCGCGTCGTAGGCCTGAATCGTATCGGTCGACAGCGGCAAATGCGGCCCGTGCGCTTCGAGCACGCCATAAGGAATGATGACGGTGTGCGTCCGCTTCAGCCCCGCGGCGACCTCTTCGGTGGTCATCTCTTCAAGCAGCATGGCGACCTCATCAATTGCAATGCAATTCCTCCGGCTCCCTCCCCTTTCGGGGAAGGCTGGGGAGGGGGTGAGAAGCTGGTACACGCATCAGTACACCCCTCCCTAACCCTCCCCATCAAGGGGAGGGGACCGGAGTGAATCTGATTAGAACTCCGCGCTTCCCGGCGTGCGGGGGAAGGGGATGACGTCCCGGATGTTCGCCATGCCCGTGACAAACTGTACCATCCGCTCCAGCCCCAGCCCGAACCCCGCGTGCGGCACGGTGCCAAACCGCCGAAGGTCGAGGTACCACCAGTAATCGTCCGGGTTGAGCCCCTGTTCCTTCATCCGCTCGATGAGCACCTCCAGCCGCTCCTCGCGCTGGCTGCCGCCGATGATCTCGCCCACCCGCGGCACAAGCACGTCCATCGCCCGGACCGTTCGCCCATCGTCGTTCAGCCGCATATAGAAGGCTTTGATCCCGCGAGGATAGTCGTACAGGATCACGGGAGCGTTGAACTTTTTTTCGGTGAGCCACCGCTCGTGCTCGGCCTGCAGGTCGGCGCCCCACTTCACGGGAAACTCGAACTTCTCGCCGGACTCCTCCAGTAGCTTAATCGCGTCCGTATAAGAGACCCGCAGAAACGGCTTGTCCCGCACCGTCTCCAGAGCGGCGAGGATCGTATTGTCGATCCGCTCGTGAAAGAACTGCATGTCTTCCGTGCAGTCGGCAAGCACGTCGCTGACGATCCGCTTCAAAAACCGCTCGGCCAGCGCCATGTTGTCCTCGAGCTCGAAGAATGCGGCCTCCGGCTCGATCATCCAGAACTCGGCCAGGTGTCGCGACGTGTTCGAGTTCTCTGCACGGAACGTCGGGCCGAACGTGTAAATCTTGCCCAGCGCGGTGGCATAGATCTCGCCCTCAAGCTGCCCCGAGACGGTAAGGAACGCCGGCTTGCCAAAGAAGTCCTGAGCGTAATCGATCTTACCGCCCGGCGTGCGCGGCGGGTTCGCCGGATCGACCGTGCTCACGCGGAACATCTCGCCGGCGCCCTCGGCGTCGCTGGCCGTGATGATTGGCGTGTGGACGTAAAGAAATCCCTCTTCCTGGAAGAAGTCGTGAATCGATCGGCAGATGCGATTGCGAACCCGCATCACCGCGCCCATCGTGTTGGTCCGCGGCCGCAAGTGAGCCCACTCGCGCAGCTTCTCGAGCGTGTGCCGCTTTTTCTGCAGCGGGTACGCCTCGGGGTCGGCCCAACCGTGAACGGCAACGCTCGATGCATGAATCTCGGTGGCCTGTTCCTTGCCGCCGGAGGGTTTGACTTCACCCTCGATCGTGACGCTGCAGCCGGGCGAGAGATGCTTCACTTCCGCATCGTAATTCGGCAGCTTCGCGTCGGCGATCACCTGGATGTTTGCGAGGCACGAGCCGTCGTTCAGCTCGAGAAAACTGAAGCCCCCCTTCGAATCGCGCCGCGTGCGGATCCAACCTTGCAGCTTCGCCTGCCGGCCAACCGCCGCCGCCTGCCGCGCTTCGAGTACGGAGAGTTTGTCCATCATTTATCTCCGTTGGCAACAAGCGTAGCCGCGCGCAAACCTGCCCGCCGGCGCCCCGGCGAGCAAGTTTGCTCGCGGCTATATTCACCCGCATCAGTGCCCTTGATGCCCCAGCCAACGCTCGACGTCGATCGCCGCCATGCAGCCGCTGCCCGCGGCGGTCACCGCCTGGCGGTAATAGTCGTCGGCCACGTCGCCCGCGGCGAAGACGCCTTCAACGCTCGTGTTCGTGCGGAACGGCACGGTCCACTTGATGTACTTCTTGGGCGTAAGTTCGATTTTCCCTTCGAGGAACTTCGTGTTCGGCGTGTGCCCGATGGCGACAAACATCCCGCTGGCTTCCACGACGCGATTCGATTCATCGACCGTCGATTGCAGCCGCACGCCGGTGACGCCGTCCGTGTCGTTGCCCAGCACCTCGGCCACCGCGCTGTTCCACTGCATGTTGATCTTCGGGTTCCGCAGCGCCCGCTCGGCCATGATCTTCGAGGCCCGCAGTGCGTCGCGGCGATGAACGAGGTAAACGACGCTGCCGAACTTCGACATGTAGTCGGCTTCTTCCACCGCGGAATCGCCGCCGCCGACCACGACGATCGGCTTATCGCGAAACCGCGGCAGCGCCCCGTCGCACACGGCGCAGGCGCTCACTCCGCGATTCTTGTAGTGATCTTCCGAGGACAGTCCGAGATAATTGGCCCGGGCGCCGGTCGCCACGATGACGGCCTGCGTTTCGACTTCCAGCCCCGCCAGCGACTTCAGCCGAAACGGCCGCTTGCTGAAGTCGACCTCCTCGATGTCATCCGTCTCGACACGCGTGCCGAAGTTCTTGGCCTGCTTCCGCGTCAGGTGCATTAGCTCGGGCCCGGAGATCCCCTGCTTGTGATGAATGTCAGCGAGCCAGTGCTCCTCGGGATCGAGCGCCGAGCGCAGGTAGCCGCTGGCGTCGCCAGCCGGCCAGCTCGGATAATTCTCCACTTCGGTCGTCAGTGCTAGCTGCCCCAGCGGCAACGTCCCGACCAGCCGGTTCGCCTCGGTGACGGCGCCCTCGAACACGAGCGGGTTCAGATTCGCCCGCGCCGCATAAATCGCCGCCGTCCAGGCCGCCGGGCCGCTGCCGATAATCACAACCTTCTCAACCACTGGGGACGCCATCCTCTCGCAACGCAGGTGTATGGAACGCTTACACTTAGCGAGGGATTATAGGGCTGAAAAGGACGGGCGTAAACTCAAGGGAATCGGACGCCCAGGGCGGCGTGATTTCCGCTCGTTGCCTTTCGGCGCCGCCGGCTTCCGGCGCCGATAGACCGTGTGCGCTCCACCCCGGCGACCAAGCTCCAGTTGTCAATAGTCATGGTCGCCGATGGGCGGCAAGTTGCGTTCAAATACATCGCCAACGAACAGTTCCGATTGCTTTCGATTCGACGTCATTAGCTGCGCGTAGACCCGCGGCACGATCTCGTCGGACACAAACCGGATGGCGCCCCCGACGAAAACCATGTTCACCCCGCCGGGATGATTGCTCGACGGGTAGCCGTCCTCTATGGACATTTCGACGGTGTCAGAATAGTCGTCCGATTCGCCCGCCCAGCCGTTGACTCGACGCCGTTTCGCCGGAGTATCTTCGGCTATGCCTTGGGCCACTTCGTCCGGATATTCCCAAGTGAATCCAAAGTGGTACTTTTCGTCGACCTTGCGACCACCGTCGAGAATGTAATCTCTCTCGTCCATGAAAGTCCAATACACGGCGCGTAGGTTCTCCGCGAGCATCAGCGTGAGGCTCGCGCCATCCCCACTTCCCTGAATGTAGTCGAGCGTCATTGTTCCCGGGGATTTGCATGGCATGGAACGGCTCTTGGCGCA
Source organism: Lacipirellula sp. (assembly GCA_036381635.1). Classification (GTDB taxonomy): domain Bacteria; phylum Planctomycetota; class Planctomycetia; order Pirellulales; family Lacipirellulaceae; genus Lacipirellula. The sequence goes on along the minus strand of DASVCM010000746.1, from coordinate 1,427 downwards.
GTCGACGACTTGCCAACGTGGGCCGGTCTGATCGTTGGGCCCGCCAACGTGGTACGCGTGATCGACAAAAATCCCGTTGGCGAGGACCTCGCCGTAATATTGATGCGGCGAGGTCAGAGGCGGCTCAAGACCAATTTCGCAAGCCAGCGCAGTACGACGAATATCGCCCGCGTTAACGACGTAGGACAGATCCGGCATGCCGCCGGTCGTCGGTGGATCGCTCGGGCAAATCAACAGTTCCAGTTGCGAATAGTACAGCGACGCCAGTCGACCATTCTCAAACTTGACGCGCCCCTTCGACCAGAGATCCCACAAAGCCGGCTGCTCGATGTAGGGAAATGTGTGAATCACCCAACTCGCTCGGGTCAGATCGTCGGTTCCCTTCCTGCCGATAACGTTTACATAGCCTGGGAATTCCTTGACGGCTTCTTGCCGCATGAATAACGCCTTCTGCAACTGCACCATGTTGTTTCGGCAACTGGAACTGCGCGACGCCTCGCGCGCGGCTTGGACCGCCGGCAGCAGCAGGCCGATTAGCGTGCCAATGATCGCAATTACCACCAGCAGTTCAACGAGCGTGAACCCAAGCGGCGCGTAGCGTGCGCGCAGAAGCCTCTGCCGTACCATGTTCTTGCTCCCTGTTCCGAAAGCGAAGAATAAGCGGCGCCGCGGCGGGCGCCCGAACGGCCGGCAAAATAGCACATAGCCGAGCGTGGCTACAAGCTTCGTGTCTATTCTAGGGATTTATCCCAATTCAAAACGGGACGCGATTATCCGCGATAACCTTCATGACACTGGCTGCACGCCTGCCCTGTGCGGCCGGCAGCCGCGCGGGCCTGTTCGTAATTCGCTTCGGCAGCGGCCCGCGTAAGGTCCGCCGTCGCCGCCTGCAGCTCGCCCGCCAGTTCGCGGAAGCCCTCATCATCCCAGTAGTCGTACTCCGGGCGGATCATCACATCGGACAGCACGGACAACAGCTCCGTCTTCTGCCGCACCTCGGGCGCTTGCCGCTGGAACTCCTTCGCATTGCCAAGCATCGGCGACAGCTCTTTCACAAGAAATTCCATCCGCTGCATCAACAGCGGCCGCTCGGCCAGCTCACTCCACCGTTCAAGTTCGGCCGCGCCCTCGAGGCCCAGCCGTTCACCGCGAATCAGGTCTTCCAGCTCCGTCCGCCGTTGCGACGCTTCCGAGAACGTCTGATCGGTGGCCGTCTTGCAGTTCATCGCCGCTCGCGCAAGGGCGTCGCGCAGCCCCGCGGCGTCCTCCTTCCAGCGAACCTCGCCGTCGTGCTCGGCAATCACGCCGAACAACACCGCCAGCACGCTGAACGCCGCGCGACAATCCTTATAGCCGCCGGCCTTGAACTTCGTTGGGTTAGCAAGCGGCTCGCGCAGGCTGGCGACCAGTCGTTTGACTTCGCTCTC
>DASVCM010000745.1:0-5613 GCA_036381635.1 Lacipirellula sp. | reverse complement strand
GTCGAGGAGGATGAGGACGTCCTTGCGATGCTCGACGAGCCGCTTGGCCTTCTCGATGACCATCTCGGCGACCTGCACGTGGCGCTGCGCCGGCTCGTCGAAGGTGGAGGCGATCACCTCGCCCTTGACCGACCGCTGCATATCGGTGACCTCCTACGGCCGCTCGTCGATGAGCAACATGATGACATAGGCGTTGGGGTAGTTCGTAAGCACGGCCTTGGCCATCTTCTGCATGAGGATGGTCTTGCCGGCGCGCGGCGGACTGACAATCAGCCCGCGCTGGCCGAAGCCGATCGGGACGATCATGTCGACGACCCGCATGTCGATCTCCTCGGCGGTCGTTTCCATGCGGATCCGCTCGTCGGGGTGGACCGGCGTGAGGTTGTCGAAGAAGACCTTCTTGTTGATCAGGTTGGGATCCTGGCCGTTGATCGACTCGACGCGCAAGAGCGCGAAGTAGCGCTCGTTCTCCTTCGGCGGGCGGATCGTGCCGGAGACCGTGGCGCCGGTATGGAGGCCGAAGCGGCGGATCTGGCTCGGCGAGACGTAGATGTCGTCCGGGCAGGAGAGGTAGTGATAGTCGGGCGAACGGAGAAAGCCGAAGCCGTCAGGGAGGATTTCGAGCGTGCCCTCGCCCGACATCATGCCGTTGAACTTCACGCGGCTCTTGAGGATGCGGAAGATCAGCTCCTGCTTGCGCAAGCCCGAGGCTTCTTCGATGTTCTCCTGTTCGGCCACCTCGATGAGCTCGGGCATGCTCATCTTCTGCAGGGCGGCGATGTGGACGTTGGGGTCCGGCTTGTCGGTGCGCTCGATGGCCGTGCCGACGCGGCGGACGCGTTCGGCGGCCTTGTCGAGCTCCTCGGCGAAAGAGAGCGGCTCTTCCTGTTCCAGCTCGTACAGCCGCTGGCGGTCAGCGGGGTCGACGTCGTGGGCGTCGTAGCGGCGCGGAGGACGATTGAATTGGGATTGAGAATGGGGCCGACCGAATGACCGCGGCCCGCGGTTGCCGGTTTCTGCCATGGCATGAAACTCCTAGGAAGATCGGAAAAGAGCTTGGGCGTCGCCGCGCGGAAGGCGACGACGGAGGGTGGGTTAGAAGGTGGGAAAATGGCTGCGGCGCGCGAAACCCTATCGGTGGCGCGGCGCGGGGAAACTTGGATTGGTATCTCAGGAAAGCGGGCGTGCCGAGCTGGGCTCTGAATGAACCTTGCTGGCAGGACCGAGGCGTAAGGCGGGGACCTCGGCTAACTGTGTCCGTTTATGAGTGTCTTTAGTATTGCAAGCGGAGGGAGGAAAGGGAAGCGCGGGTCGCGGGTAATCGCAAAGGGCGAGGCGGGCGGCAAACGACGGCAGCCCCGGGCTTCGCCCGGGGTCGCGCACTACGCGTGGCAACGTTGGTCCCGGTGGAGACCGGCCCCCGGCCAGAGGCCGGGGCTGCATTTCTCTGTTCAACCAATGACCGTCCGCCAGAAACGGTCGACTTCGGTTTCCAGGTCTGCAAGCGAGCCGGAGTTGTCGATAACGTGGCTGGCGCGGCGTCTTTTTTCCTCTATCGGCATCTGGGCGGCTTCCCGCCGAGAGAATTCCTCTTCAGTCCAGCCGCGGGTCTTGGCCCGCTGGAGGCGAGTTTGCCGTGGGGCGTCGACGAAAATGAGGGCCTGGCAGACCTGGCTCCAGCCGGCTTCGATCAGTAGCGGGGCGTCGATCACGACTGCTGGCGCCGAGCCGGTGGGGAGCTGGTTGATCTCCGAGAGGATGCGTTGCCGGATGCGGGGGTGGAGGGTTTGTTCGAGGAAGTCTCGCTCGCCGGCGGCTTCGGGCGAGCCGCCGAAGACGCGCTCCGCTACGCCAGCGCGGCTAACCCGGTGGTTCGCGTCGAGAATGCTCTGGCCCCAGCGGGCGACTAGTTCGTCGCGCGTGGCGGGTTCGTTGAGAACGCGATGGCCGATCTTGTCGGCGTCGAAGACTACGGCACCGCGGCGGGCCAGCGCGGCGGAGACCGCCGACTTGCCGCTCGCGATGCCGCCGACTAGGCCGATTGTGATCATGGGATTCAGCCCGCGAAACCCGCGAAAATACGCGAACAAGAATCAATAAAAGCCATAGCCGCAAAAAGGCACAAAAGGCGCAAAAAGGAAGAGATGATCAGCACGGTTTGCCTGCATCACGGAACGACGCCTTCTCGATTATCTTTTTGTGCTCTTTGTGCCTTTTCGCGGCTCTTGAATGGTTCTTCGCGTCTATTCGCGTGTTTCGCGGGCAACTCTAGTATGCTTCGCACTCAGCCCAGGTGGGGCCGACTTTGACGTCCACCTTCAGCGGGGCGGCCAGCTCGGCGACGGTCGACATCTCTTCGCGGACGAGTTTGGCTAGTTCGGCGGCGGCTTCGGGCGGAGTTTCGAACAGGAGCTCGTCGTGGATTTGCAGCAGCATTCGTGCGGGCGAGCGTTCTTCGCGGAGGCGGCGGTGGATGCGGATCATGGCGAGCTTGATCAGGTCGGCGGCCGTGCCCTGGATGACGGCGTTCACCGCGGTCCGCTCGGGGACGTTGAGCATGCGGAGCGCGCCGCTCTTTTCGCGCAAGTCCGGCGGGACGGGGCGGATGCCTTGGATAGCCCGGCGGCGGTCGAACAAGGTTTTCACGTAACCCTGTTGGCGGCACTCGACGAGCGTGTCGATCAGATAGTCGAGCACGCCGGGGTACGTAGCGAAGTAGCGCTCGATGAATTCGGCGGCTTCTTCCTTCGAAATGCCGAGGCCCTTGGCCAGACCGAAGGGACTTTGGCCGTAGATAATGCCGAAGTTCACGGCCTTGGCGGCGCGGCGCATCTCGCTGGTGACGTCGTCCATCTCGACGCCGTTCACCTGGCTGGCGACCAGGCGGTGGATGTCCTCGTCATTGGCGAACGCCTCCAGCAGCCGCGGGTCGCCGGAGTAGTGGGCCAGCACGCGGAGTTCGATCTGCGAGTAGTCGGCGGCCAGCAGCACCCAGCCGGGTTCGCCGGCGCGGAACGCGGAGCGGATCTCGCGGCCCTCGCGGGTGCGGATGGGGATGTTCTGCAAGTTCGGGTTGCTGGAGCTAAGCCGGCCGGTGGCGGCGACGACTTGGTTGAGCGAGGCGTGGACCCGGCAGGTTTCGGGGTGAACCAATTCCGGCAAGGCGTCGATGTACGTCCCGAGCAGCTTTGAGTACTGGCGGTATTCGACAATCTTCCGCGGCAGCGGGTGGAGGTCGGCGAGCTCGTCCAGCACGCCGGCGTCGGTGCTCGGGCCGGTCTTGGTCCGCTTGAGCATCGGCAGCTTGAGGTCCTGGAACAACAGCTCGGCCAATTGCTTGGGTGAGTCGATGTTGAGCGGCCGGCCGGCGAGTTCCTCGATCTCTTCTTTGATTACCTGCAGGCGGCCGTGGTATTCCGTGCTGAGTTCCTTGAGTCGATCGACGTTGACGCTGACGCCGAGGTGCTCCATGTCGGCCAGCACGTCGATCAGTGGAATCTCGATGTTCTTGTTTAGCTCAACCAGCCCGTCCGTGGAAAGACGCTGCTCCAAAAACGGCATCAGCCGCAACGGCACTTCGGCGTCTTCGGCGGCATACTCGCCGACCTTGGCCACCGGCGCCTGGTCCATGCGGAGCTGGTTCTTCCCCGTGCCGATGACTTCGGCAATCTTAATCGTGTCGTGGTCGAGGTACTTCTTGGCGAGATGGTCGAGGTTATGGGTCCGCTCGCCGGAGTCGATCAGGTAGTCGGCGATCATCGTGTCGAAGACGATGCCGCGGAGCCCGATGCCGACCGAGCGAAGGACGATGACGTCATACTTGAGGTTCTGGCCCACCTTGGCGATGGCCGGGTTTTCGAGGATTGGCCGCAGGGCGTTGGAGACCAGGACGGGGTCGAGGATGCGTTCGACCGCCGGGCCGCTGACCGGAATGTAAAAACCCTGTCCCGGCTTCCAGGCGAACGAGTAGCCGACAAGCTGCGCGTTGCGCGGGCAGATGTCGGTTGTCTCGGTGTCGAGCGAAATCTGCTCCTGTTCGGCGAGTTGGCTTATCAGGACGTTCAGCTCTTCGGGCGTGTCGACAATGGTGTAATCAGCTCCGACCTTCGGGACCATCGTCATTTGCCGCGGAGCGGGCTTCGCACCTGCGGCAGTCGAAATGGCGGCGAGTCGATCGGCGAGGCCGCGGAAGCCGTAGTCGCGGAACAGCTCGCCGAGGCGGGCTTCGTTGAAGCCGCCGACGCGCGCCGACTCCCAGTCGAGGGCGATCGGTACGTTGCGGTCGAGCTCCACCAGCTTGCGCGAAAGAAGCGCGGCCTCGCGATAGTCGATGAGGTTCTGCCGCCGCTTGGCCCCGGCGACTTCGTCGGCGTGATCGAGGACGTTTTCGAGGGAGTCGTACTTTTCGAGAAGTTCCTTGGCGAGCTTCGGTCCGATGAGCGGCACGCCAGGGACGTTGTCGATCTTATCGCCCACGAGGGCTTGGAAGTCGACGACCTGATCGGGGCGGACGCCCCAGTCGCCGTAGAGGGCCGTGGCGTCGTACAGTTCGTCCTTGCGGATGTTGTAGACCGACACCTGGCTGGTGATGCACTGCCGGGCGTCCTTATCGCCGGTCACGAGCAGGCAGCGTGCGCCCGCTTCATCGCAGATGCGAGCGATTGTGGCGAGCACATCGTCGGCTTCGTATGCGGGGGATTCGAGGATGGGGATGCCCATCGCGGTGATCATCTCGCGGATCTTGGGGATCTGGGCCGCAAGCGATTCGGGCATCTCGCTCCGGTCCGCCTTGTACATCTCGTACAGCTCGTGGCGGAACGTTGGGCCCGACATGTCGAAGGCGCAGATCAAGGCGGTCGGTTTTTTGCGTTCGATGATTTGGATGAGGTCGCGCGTGAAGCCGAAGACCGCGCCCACCGGCTCGCCGCGCGGGCTGGTCAGCTCGGCGCCGAGCATCGCGTGGAAGACCTGGAAGATGAGCGAGTGCGCGTCGACGACGTAGACCGTCCAGTCGCGGATGTCGCTGGTTGACGTTGACGCGGGCAGAACGCCGTTGCCGTCGGGCGAGGGGTTGGATTGGCGCGATTGCAACGGCGGGTCGCTCGCGTCCATGCCGGGCAGCGTGGTTTGGTGGGAGGACTTGGCCATTGCGTGATATTGCGTCCCTAGGCGGGTTGGGCGCCGTGCGTATGATTCCTTTAGCCGCGGCCAAACCTGGCCGCCAGAGAAGCGGTGCTGGGCTTCACTCAAGTGGAGAGCCTTGCGCCGCTGCACCGGCGGGCTGTTAGCCCGCGGCTACGACACTCGTGCGAGGTATGTCTGGGGGGCGGAATCACGGTTGTTTGACACACCGTAATTCCGCAATTAAGCTCGACTTACGGCGATTTTACCGCCCAAGGGCGTAAGGCGTCCAGCGATCGCTTTGTAGACTCACCGAACTTATCCCGCCACACTGGCGTCTGTCGACGTCCTGCCAAATCTCCGAACAGAGAAGCTGTTACATCGAATTAGAGGTCGCCATACATGGCCGCGAAAGAAAGCCAAGGACTGCAAGCCATCGTCATCACGCTCACGATCCTGTTGTTGCTGACAGGCGTGGGACTGCTGCTGGTG
>DASVCM010000744.1:0-4989 GCA_036381635.1 Lacipirellula sp. | reverse complement strand
GAACCAGGAGCTGCTCGATTGGCTAGCGATCGAATTTCGCGACAGCGGTTGGGATGTGAAGCGGTTAGTGCGATTGATGGTCACCAGCAACGCCTACCGGCAATCATCGCTGCCGCGGCCGGAGATCGCCGCGATCGATCCCGAGAATCGGCTGCTTGCCCGGCAATCGCGGTTTCGGCTCGACGCCGAGCAGATCCGCGACAATGCGCTGGCGGTCAGCGGTCTGTTGGTAATGCAAACTGGCGGCAATGTCTCCCGGCCTTATCAACCGGTCGGCTACTACGCAGCGCTGAACTTTCCGATCCGCGATTACGAGGCGTCGACCGACGAACAGCAGTTCCGCCGCTCGGTGTACGTTCACTGGCAACGGCAATATTTGCACCCGTGGTTGTTGGCGTTCGACGCGCCCACGCGCGAGGAGTGCACCGCCCAGCGGCCGATCTCCAATACGCCCAGCGCCGCGCTTGTGCTGCTGAACGACCCGTCGTTCGTCGAAGCGGCCCGCACCCTTGCCCAGCGCACGGCGACGACCGACAAGGCCTCGAGCGACGAAGAGCGCCTCCGTTGGGCCTGGCGACTGGTGACTGGGCGCGAGGCCAAGAGCGAAGAGGTTGCCATGTTAACGGAGCTGTTGGAGAAGCACCGCGAGCATTACTCCCAGCAAGCCGAGGCCGCGACTTCGCTGGTCAGCGTAGGCATGTCGCGGAGAGACGAGAAACTTGATCCCGCCGAGCAGGCCGCCTGGACATCCGTCAGCCGCGCGCTGTTGAACCTCAACGAAACCATTTTCAGAAACTGATAGATAGCCGGGCCATCTCGCCACGGCGAGTCGCCTGCGGAGACCTGGCCCGGCGCCCATTTTGCCCCCGGTCAACGGCCGGGGGCCTAAGTGAATGCCGCGACAAACTCCGGCCAGGATGGCCGGGCTATATAAGCTTGAACACCATGAAACCTTTCGAGCGAGAATCGATCGAGCGCATCGCCGACCGCCGCACCTTCTTGGGCCAGGCGTCGCTCGGCCTCGGCGGCGCCGCGCTGGCGAGCCTGCTGCAGCAGAGTGTATTCGGCGCAGTGCGCAGCGCCGCAACCCGCAATCCGGAGATGATTTCTCACGGCGTGGTGAACCCGCTTCACTACGCGCCCCGGGCGAAGCGGGTGATCTTCCTCTGCATGGCCGGCGGCCCGTCACAATTCGAAACCTTCGATGAAAAGCCGAAATTGCACCAGATGCACGGCCGGCCGATGCCCGAGTCGTACACCAAGGGCCAGCCGATCGCCCAGCTTCAAGGAAACGAGCTGCGCTGCCTGCGGCCGCTAGTGAAATTCGCCCGGCACGGCAAGTCGGGGCAGAACATCAGCGAGCTACTGCCGCATACGGCGAAGATCGCCGACGACATCTGCATCATCCGCTCGATGCAGACCGAGCAGATCAACCACGATCCGGCCCATACGTTTATGAACACCGGCACGAGCATCTCGGGCCGGCCAAGCATGGGCTCGTGGATCACCTACGGCCTGGGGAGCGAGAGCGACAACCTGCCCGGCTTCATCGTGATGAAGAGCCTGGCCAGCACCCGCTCGCCGCAGCCGGTTTCCTCGCGGCAGTGGCACAGCGGCTTTCTGCCGAGCCGATTCCAGGGCGTGCCGGTCCATTCGCAGGGCGATCCGGTGCATTACGTGGGCAATCCGCCGGGCGTCGATCGCCAGCGGCAACAGGAAGTGATCGACACGGTCGTCGGGCTCAACAAGTTCCGCAATCTTGAGATGCAGAATCCCGAGATCGAGACGCGAATCGCCCAGTACGAGCTGGCGTTTCGCATGCAGGCGAGCGTGCCGGAGCTGGTCGACATTTCCAGCGAGCCGCAGCACATTCTCGACATGTATGGCGTGACCGGCGCCGACGGCTCGTTCGGTTACAATTGCTTGCTCGCGCGGCGGCTGGCGGAGCGCGGCGTGCGTTTCATTCAGCTCTACCATCGCGGCTGGGACCACCATAACAACCTGGACAAGCACGTCCGCGAGGCGTGCCTTTCCAGCGATAAGGCCACGGTCGCGCTGGTGAACGATTTGAAGCAGCGGGGCCTGCTGGAGGACACGTTGGTGATCTGGGGCGGCGAATTCGGCCGCACGCCGATGGCCCAGGGCGACGTCAACGCGGCCGCCGTGGGCCGCGACCATCACATCCGCGGCTTCTCGATTTGGCTGGCCGGCGGCGGGATCAAGGGGGGCGTCACCCATGGCGCCACCGACGAGCTCGGCTACTACGCCGCCGAGGACAAGGTCCATGTGCACGACCTGCACGCCACGATGCTGAAGCTACTGGGCATCGACCACGAGCGGCTCACCTACCGCTACCAGGGCCGCGACTTCCGGCTGACTGATGTGGCCGGCCACGTGGTCGAGCCGATTCTGGCGTAGCCGGCGCCAGCGTCATCCGGCGTGCGCCGCCGACTGGCGGGCGAGCTGCTCGAGCGCGTCGTCGATCGTTTGAGCGACGACGAAGAATTCGCGAAAGCCGGTCGCGAAAAGCGTCTCGCGAATCTCCGGCGGCGGCGCCACCAGCGCGACCTGCCCCTGCTTCGCCGCTGCAAGATGATAGACGTGCAGCAGCAGTCGGTAGCCAGTGCTGGAGATATACGTGACATCGGCCAGATCGCACACGACGTGCGTCGCCGGCTCGGCTGCCTCAAGCAGCGACTCGCTCAACTTCGGCGAGGTCTTGCGGTCGATCGAACCGCTTAGCGTGGCGATCAGCGCGTCGCCATAGAGTTCACAGGTCACGCTCATGGTGCTCAAGCTTCGAGGACGCAGGACGGCATTTCTCGACGACGGCGAACGTGCCGCGGGCGATTGGTTCTTTCCGGACGGTCCGCATCGTCGGCAGCGGCGCGGACGACCGGTTTGGACTCATCCAAGGCGGTTGCCCCTGGCGAATAAGCGGGGAAGTCGTGATCGCCGAGCCGCAGCTCGGGAAAAAAAGCGGCGGGACGCATGGCGGGGGATCGGGGAGGGGGTTTCGTGGCGGGAGGCTACGCGAGCCACGAAAACATAGGCCAGCGCTGCGGCCGGCAAGTCGCTTTGGCGACAAACCACACAGCCCTACAGGCGGAACAACCCGCAGAATGGTCGCCGGCGCCAGGCTGCGCGCACGGAGAATGATGCCACACCGAGGAGCTGGATGTCGCCCTTACGCCGACTGGCTGCAAGAGTGGGGCGCTATCGGGAAAGCATGAAGCCCATCATTACCGACGCCGTGCCGAGGCTTCCATCCCAGACGTTGCCGATGTTAATCCAATCGTTGGCAAACTCACCGTCAACCGTCCATTGAAAATGGCCGAAAGAGTATTGGCGTTGTAAGAGGATTGCTTCGGTTGCGACGAACAGACCGCCATAGGTATCGGTCTTCTGGTAATACACGGGCCGGTTTTCAAACGTGGTTCGAAAGTTACCGACCTGGGTCGGCGCCGAGGGCGGCAGTAGTCGCTGTTCCGCGTATCCGCCACGAGCGTGACCAACACGACCGCCGATGCGGGTGGCAAATCGGAGTTGAGGGTCGCAGCTTCGGTTGTCCAAGCCGGGTCCCCAGAACCAGCCTAACGCTGCGTGGAGACTGCCGCGCCGCAATTCTTCCAGCGTTGTCTGGAAGGCATTGGTTTGGATAGAAAAGCTTTGCGCTCCAACATCGTCGGGATCGGTGACATCAACCGTTGTGCCGGTTTGAAGACCATCGATCAAAACAGGCGAGGCTTCGCCGATGGCTTCCTGATAGGAGCCCCCAAGGTCGAGGAAGAACCGGTCGCCGCCGATCTCGGGTCCGAGCGGCTGCCTCCAGCCGCCGGAAATGCCGTAGCCGGTTCCCTGATCGACGTCAAAAATGTTGTCGTCAAGAACGAAGTTGACCCCGCCGCGCAGGTAGGGGCCAGAGATCCAATTCACTGGCCGAACTGCGGGAACTCCCTCCTCGGCAAAGCCGGATTCAGCGGCATAAGCGCTCATGGGCATTGAGGCGTCGCCGAACAATGATGTGCCAGCAGGCGCCTCGCTCACAAAGGGATCAGTGGAGAACGCCGCGTCTTCCTCCAAAGCTTCCAGTTCTTGCGCACCGGCGCCCGCGCCAATCACCAAGCCTGCAGCAAGAGCAATGGCCGTAAGCCAAAACGGGCTCACACGCATCATGGCGCCGCGACGCAACCGCCTGATTGTGGTCGTTGAACTTTCCAATTCAGCACCTGACAAGACGGTGGAACGAGCGGCTTCGCGCGTGAGGAGACAGACTTCCTCTCATTCGACGCATTGACTGCGGCGAGTTTAGCGATTTTGCGAGTTCTGCCAGCTAGCACCGAGCGTACGACGAAAGCAAACGACAAGTGAGGAATGACCTGCTCTGATGGCCGCCACTTTAGAGAGTTAGTTTTCCCATCGCGAAATCGGGAAACTCTTCCAGGCCAATCGCGACGCAACCGTTATGGCGGGCAAAGTCCTGGGCGGCGCCGGTGAAACGGCGGTTGACGATCACGGCGCAGCGATGGGCGCCGAGCGACTTTTGCGCGGCCAGCGCCTGTTGTACCGCGCTGCTGTTGACGACGTGCCCTTCGCCGGCGGTGACAATCACGACGCGACGGTCGCCAAAATCGGCGATAAAGCCTGCTCCGCGTTCGCGCGAGCGAGGACTCCGCTCGACGCTAGCGCCCAGTGTGCGGCAGACCTCCACGACAAAATCTTCCCATTCGTGCTCGGGCATGGCCTTCCACTCGCGCTGCAGCAATGCCGCCCGCTGGACTTTGCCCGATGCCATCAGCTCGCGTCGCTCGTCGATAAGATCGCGCTGCCGGCCTCGCGCAAGAGTGAGTCGATCGCTAACTTCGCGGAGCTGCGACTCATCCAACTCTAAATGAGCGGCGGTTTCTTCGATGGCCGACGGCAGCATGCTGCTCGCCGGGCGGAACAGTAACGAGGCCAGCGCCACGGCGCCAATGGCGCCGCCTACGA
>DASVCM010000743.1:0-4226 GCA_036381635.1 Lacipirellula sp. | reverse complement strand
GAGCGCGGCGATCACCTTGTCGAACTGCCCGGCGACGTCGCGGTCGCGGCTCTGGGCGATGAGCTGGCGCAAGAGCGTCGCCCGCCGCGGCTGCGTCGGGCTGGAAAGCTCCGCCAACCGGCCGACCAGCAGCTCGAGTCGGTCATACCGCTCGGCGAGTCGGGCTTCGACCTGGCTGAGGTCTTCTTGGCCGTCCCCCGCAGCGGCAGCGGCAGGCGGCTGCTGACCGTAAGTGATTGCCGCGAACAATGGCAAAGCAGCCGCCAGCAGAAGTACAGACAGCAGGCGCAGCGCACAGATTCGCACAGGCATGATGTCGCTCCTTATTCTTCCAACAGGCCGCGGAGCCGCTCGCGCTGCTCGGCTTGGGTTCGCTCGCGGAGCTGCTGCTGATCGGTCACGATGGTGCGCAGCAGCTCCACCAATTCATTGTAGCTCTCCAGCTCAAGCATGCGATCGAGAATGGTTTTCATGGCTTCGGCGGCGGCGGCGGCGGCGGACTTGGCGGCCGCTAGCTGGGGGCCGGCGGCGGACAGGTCGGCGTCGTGCGCCCGGGCCAGCTCGATGAGCCGCGCTTCCAGTTGCGGCAGTAGCTCGCCGCTGACTTCCTTGAGGGGTTCGGAGATTCCTTGTTCGAGCCGCTCTTTGAGCTCCTCAGTATCGACCCGGTTGTTGATCAGCTCGGCGACGATGTCGTCGAAGCCCTCGGCGACGCCGCTAGTTTCGAACGACAACTGCGTGACCGTTTGCTCGGCGCCGCCGATGCGCGAGCGATCGCGCTCGCGCGTCCGGGAGCTTGATGCAGCCGCATGGCTATCAGCGACCTCAGGAGCATTGCTGGCGCCGCCATTATCCTGTGTCCCGCCGCCGGCGGCGTCCAGATCAATGCGATCGAGCAGTTCCGGAACGCTGAGCATCCGCTCGTAGATGGCTTCGAACCGCTGGCGAAGGCCAAGCTCGCGCTTCTCCAGCAGGGCGCGGAGTTCGGACGGCGTGACCACATCGAGCCGGAACCGCTGGCTGCCGCCGATGTGCGGCTCCTCGGCCAGGTCGTAGGCGTCGCGGGCCTTCACGGCGAGGCTGAGCTTTTGCCCTGCCTTCACGGCGACGCGGGGGCGGCGAGTTTCCGGGTCGGCCTCGGCCAGGTCGAAGTGCTCGGTCATCGGCATCTCCGGCAGCCCTTCCGGCTGTACGAGGAGCGACCGGCGCTCGGCGGACGACTCGTCGATCTGGTACTCGAACCAGATCTCCTCGACGCCGTAGTCGTCCTCCACCTTGCCGGCCAGCGGCAGCGTCGCCTGTGGCGTGATCGCCGAGCCGATGCCGCGAAGCTGCACCGAGAGTTCGGGCGGCTCGTCCGGCAGCACCGAGAGCGGCAAGCGGAACGGGTCGCGGTTCTGCACGCCGTCGGCGTCGTGCATTGTGATCAGAAAGGCGCGATCCATCGTCGCTGTGTCGATCGCGAAGCTGAACAGATGCGGGTCCTCGGCTGCGACCTTGGCGGCAAGGTCGACCTGCTCGGACGAATCGCGAACCTCGACTGACTTCAGCGGCTTGTTGGCTTCGATACGACAGACGGCGCGAGCGCCTTCGGGCAGTTCGGCGCGGCCGCTGATGGGGATCGAGCGCGGCTCGCGGCGCATGTAGGCCGGGTATTCGACCTCGAGCCAGACGCGCGTGATCGCGGGACGTTCGACCGCATGAAGCCGGAGGTTGCGGACGCGGTCGTCGCCGCCGATGACGTCGAACTCCAAGTCGCTCGAGACTTTGAACGTGTACTGGTATTGCTGAGCCTCATCGCGACCGGTGACCGCTTCGCCGATCTTGAGCATCGGCCCGCCGCCGCGGCCGCCGTCGCTCGTGCGCCGCCAGCGGACTTCAACCTCCTCGGGGGCGGAATGGCCGTCGATGATGGACGCGAAGACGTTGAGCTCGTAGTCGTCGTCGCGGGCGACGTTCACGACCGGCGAAGCCTCGCGCTGTTCGAATCCATCGACCGTGAGATGAACCCGCCGCGGCCAGAGCTGTTCGCTCAATTGCATTCGGTCGACCCAGAAGCCGAATGCGTCGCGCTGCAGTGCGGCGAAGGCGGTGATGGAGATTAGCAGTAATAGGGCTGCGCTCGCTTTGCGCGTGAGCGGCTGCATGTTGAACACGCGGCTCAGGCGGACCTCATCCATCGCCGAGGCCGCGCGGCGACCGGTGGCGTCGATGAGCGTGCGGTTGAACTCATGTCCGCTTAGCCCCGACCAAGCCCGCCACCGCGGGTCCGCCTCGTCCTGGCGGACTTGGTCGGGGCTATTGGCGTAGCTAATGCCGACTTGGACGGTGGTGACCAGCCCTTCGTCGAGCTGCGGATGTCGCCGCTCGACGAGCAGGGCGAGACTATCGGACGGCAGCGGCGCGAAGATTCGCCGTCCTATATATCTCCATGCAACGTAGGCTGCGGCAGCGATCGCGGCGGCCCACATGGCAACGCGAATAGCCGGCTTCGGCTCCAAAAGCCAATCGACAGCCAGCCCCGCCCAAAAGGCGACGCCCAGCACGATGATGATCGCCGCCAGCCCTTCGGCGAGGCTATACAGCCGCACCAATAGCCGCAGCCGCGAGACCTTCCGCGCGACTGGCTGCGGGACTTCAAAGGGTAGGGCGGAAGCGGACACGACAATTACCTGAGATACTTACTACAAGCGTTCAAATCGTTGACAGAAGGTCGCAAAGGTCGCAAAGGATATAAGACAATAAAGATTGATGGTCGTCCTCTTTAGTCATTCCAGCTTCCCAGCCTTTCTTTGCGTCCTTTGCGCCCTTCTGTTGGCTATTCTTGGAGCCTCGCTAGTCATCCCTAAGCCAATTTGGACAACCGCCGGATGAGCCATTCGAGGCTCAGCGCGCCGCAGATGATTCCCAGCAGCCAGCGGTTAAGCGATTCGGCGAAGCGCTCGTCCGGCTTGCCGCGGAGGATCTTGGTCTGGGCGCGGCTTTCCAGTAGCTCCGCGGCGGGACGCAGCCCTTCGTCGCCGTTCACGGCAAGTTGCGGGCTCGCGTAATAACGGCCGCCTGTGCTCGCCGCCAGCGCTTTGAGCAATGCCTCATTGCGACGGGTTTCCTCGAACTCCAAATCAGGAACCGTGGCGGTGATTCGCTTCACAAGCTGTTCATCGGGGGCGTCGGGCGCCGAGAGCTCAATGCGGAAGGAACCCTCGCTTGCTACGCTGAACTGGCCGACGAAGTTCCCCGGACGACTGGCGTCGGCGACGAGCTCAACATTCCGGCCGTCGCCGTCGGGCTCGGTAACGCGGGCCATCACGCGGTCGGCCACATATGGCTCACGGCTGGCCGTGCTGAGCTGGGCACGCACGACGACCGTATCGCCGACGAAGTAGCGGTCGCGCTCGACGAGCAAGCGGCCGGTCGAAGAGCCGCGCAGCAGCCGCCCCTGGCTGACGTGCCGCACGAGCTGCGTGTAGAACTGCTCGAAGTAGCCGGGGTCGAGCTGCCGCAGCCGCCAGATCTCGCCGCTTCCCATGTAGAAGACGCGACCGGCGCCGTAGAAGTGGTCGGCGAAATAAACGGGCCGCTCGACGCTCAGCCCCGCATCGGGGTCGCTGTAGCGGCCGTAGACTTGGGCGCCGGGCTTAGGGCCGCGGACGGCGTAGCAGCCGAAGACGCCCGGAAAGCGCAGCCAGCGCTCGCGGCTTTCGGCCGCCGTGTCGCCGATCCACAGGAAGTCGGCCTCCAGCCCTTCGCGGGTGAACTCGATCGGCCACGGCCGCTCAGAGCCGAACAGGCCGTCGTCGAGCAGCGTGAGTCGCCGCTGGAACTCGACCGGGTAGAGCGAGCGGATCTTGCCGTGCTCGGGGCTTTGCACCCAGGTGGAGGTGTGGACCGGCCCGGCGACGACAATCATGCCGCCGGCTTCCTCGGCGACCCACTGCTCCAGCATATCGACTTGAGTGGCATCGAGCTGCGTCCAGTCGGGATCGAAGGCGACGATGCAGTCGTACTCGAACAGCTCTTCTTTGGTTGATGGGAACGCTGCGAGAATTTTGTTGGCGTCCTGCGAAATGCCTGGCGGCGACATTTGCAGGAGCACGTCGACTTCGGCGTGGCGGTCGCGCTGCAATTGGTTCCGCAGGAAGCGATAGTCGCGCGTGGCGCCGCTGGCCACCAGCAGCACCTTCGTCTGGCTTTCGACAACTTCGATCTCGGCCGTGCGGCGATTG
>DASVCM010000742.1:0-5238 GCA_036381635.1 Lacipirellula sp. | reverse complement strand
ATCGAGGATCTACGGCGGGTTCTCGAAACGGGCAAGCCGTTCGAGAAAGATGTGCAGGATCGCGCGGGCAATTGGCTGCTGCTGCGGGTGCTGCCGTATAAGTCGCGTTCAACGCTTGAGGGCGTCGTGCTGACGCTCATCGACGTGTCTACGCTGAAGCGGACGGAAGCTCAGCTTGAGCAGATGTCGGCGATTGTGGCCTCCTCGGACGACGCGATCGTCGGCATGGACCTCGAAAGCCAGATTACGACGTGGAACAAGGGGGCGGAGCAGCTTTACGGATATGCCGCCGAGGAAGCTGTGGGCCGGCAGGGGTCGATGCTGCAACCCGAAGGCGAGGGCATTTCGTACGCCAACTTGATGCAGGATATGCTCGGAGCGCGCTCCGAGGAGCTGCGCGATCACCACATCGAGACAGTCGCGCGGCGAAGGGACGGCTCGACGTTCGACGTACTAGTTTCTTTCTCGCCCATTCACGACTCCGGCGGCGAGTTGTGCGGCGTGTCGATGATTGCCCGCGATATTTCCTCGCGGAAAGCGGCGGAGCGGGAGTTAACTCGCCGGGCTGAAGAACTTGCCAACGCCAACCTGCAACTGTGCGAGGCCGAAGCTTTCGCTCGCGACAGCGTCGAAAAGCGGGATCACTTCCTGGCGATGTTGTCGCACGAGCTGCGGAATCCGCTGGCGGCGGTTCTGAACGCGGCTAACTTGCTGCAGTGGGACAATATTGACAAGGACTCGATGGAAGCGGCCCGCGGGGCGATTGCCCGTCAGTCGCAGCACATGGCGAGGCTGTTGGACGATCTGCTCGACGTCTCGCGGATTACGCGCGGCCGAATTGAAATTCGCCGTTCGTATATCGATCTGGCCCAGACGACGCGGGACGCGCTGGAAGCGGTGAAGCCGACGCTCGATGCGAGCGGCTTGCAGCTAGAGGCGCATCTGCCCGATGAGCCGCTTACCGTTTGCGGCGACCCGGCGCGGCTGCAGCAGGTGCAAGTCAACTTGCTGAACAACGCTATTAAATACACTCCGGAAGGCGGCAAGCTTTGGCTCTCTGTCGCCGCTGAAGGGGATCAGGCCGTCGTTCGCTTGCGCGACACTGGCCTGGGAATTCCGGCAGAGATGCGTGACAGGATCTTCGATTTGTTCGTGCAAGTTGATAGCACGCCGGGCAAACAGGACGGCGGCATGGGCGTTGGGCTGACGCTGGTGCGGACGCTGATGCACCTGCACGATGGAGGGGTCGAGGTGCACAGCGCCGGGGAAGGGCAGGGAAGCGAGTTCATCGTCCGTTTGCCGCTTCATCAAGGGAGCGTCCCCGCCGGCCCAGCCTCCAACGAGCGTGCGGATCTTGTCGGGCTGCGCGTCGTGCTGGTGGAAGACCACGCGGATATTCGCATGGTCACCGGGCGACTCCTCAAAGCGGTCGGTTGCGAAGTGCATCACGCCGAGGATGGGACGCAGGGGATTACCGCCATCGCGGAGAAGCGTCCTGACGTGGCGCTTATCGATATTGGCCTTCCCGATATGAACGGCTACGAGGTGGCGCGGCGAGTTCGCGGAATGCCGGAGGCGCAGGGGGTTCGGTTGCTCGCGGTGACCGGGTTTGGACAGCCGGAGGATCGGCAGAAGGCGCTTGAGGCGGGGTTTGACGACCATCTGGTGAAACCGCTGCAGTATGAAACGCTCGTGTCAATGATTCGCGGTTCATTGCCATCCTGCGATGGTCATGGCGGCGAGCTGGCGGTCTAGCGGAAGGATCGCTCGCGACTGCGTTTTTTGACCGCACGTTTGCAAACATCGCCGCATAGATGCGTGGCCGGCGCTTCTTTAGTATATAGTGGCGGTGCGCAAATTCTGTGATGCATACCGCTCTCCCACGGGGCGCCAGACGAGGAACGGATATGGTTACAGTCGAAAAGAAGCGGCCGGGACGAACTCAGGATTCAAGGCGGGCTGATCCGGATCGCGTGGCGCAAGCCAACCTGGTTCGCAGTGCGGTGAGCGAGCAGGCGGTGTGGGATTTTCACACGCATCTGTACCCGCCGACGTTTGGGACGCCCTTCGCCGGCGCCGGGAAGGCCGCGGCCGATCCCGCCGGGCTGATGCTGTGGGGCATCGACGAGCTGCTCACCTACCACTACCTCGTATCCGAGACGTATCGCGTTGTGCCGGCGCGGAAGCTGCCCTATGAGGCGTTTTGGCGGATGACGAAGCAGGAGCAGGCGGACCACATTTGGAAGCATCTGTTTCTGGAGCGGTCGCCGATTAGCGAAGCCTGCCGCGGCGTGCTGACGACGCTCGAGCGGCTGGGGCTCGATCCGGCGGACCGCGATCTGGCCGGATATCGCCAGTGGTTTGCGGCGCAGGATCCGGACGCTTACATCGACCGCGTCATGGAGTTGTCGAATGTGTCGCGGATCACGATGACCAATGCGGTGTTTGACGATAATGAGCGGCAGCGATGGCTCGACAATCCGACCGTCGCCGACGATTCGCGATTTGCCGGCGTGCTGCGGTTCGATCCGATTCTGCGCGACTGGCCCACGGCGGCGAAGCGACTGACCGAATGGGGGTACCCGGCGAGCGAGGCGCTCGATGACAAGAGCGTCGAGTCGGCGCAGCGGTTTTTGCGCGACTGGATCGATCGCATGAAGGCGATTTACTGCGCGGTGAGCTTGCCGCCCGATTGGCGGTACGAGGGCGCCGATGATCAGCGGATCGGCAGCCAGGTGCTGCGGCGGGTGGTGTTGCCGGTGTTCGCCGAGCGTGATCTGCCGTTTGCCATGATGATTGGCTCGCGGCTGCGGGTGAATCCGGGGCTGCGCGACGGCGGCGACATGGTCGGGCTGGCCGACGTGTTGAGCGTCGTGCGGCTGTGCCAGGAGTTTCCGCAGAATCGGTTCTTCTGCACCATGCTCGCTCGCGAGAACCAGCACGAGCTGGCCGTGGCGGCGCGGAAGTTCGGCAACCTGATGGTGTTCGGCTGCTGGTGGTTCGTGAACAATCCGTCGCTGATTGATGAGATCACGCGGATGCGGGTCGAGCTATTGGGGACGAGCTTCATTCCGCAGCATTCGGATGCGCGGGTGCTCGACCAGCTTGTCTATAAGTGGGACCACAGCCGGCAGTTGATTGCCGATGTGCTGGTCGACAAGTACGCCGACATTGCGGCCACCGGCTGGACGCCGAGCGAGGAGGAGATCCGCCGGGACGTGCGGTTGTTCTTCCAAGGGAATATGGAAGATTTCCTGGCGGCGAAGTAGTGTGATTGCTGAGCGATGCACTAAAGGCTCTGTGGGAGGGGTCTCTGACCCCGATTTCGCGTTGCGAACCACAACCGCTTCCAATTCCTGTGCGTAATCGGCGTCGGAGACGCCTCCCACAAACTGGTTTAAGTGCAAGGCCGTAATGTCGCCGCTGAGCAGGCTCGATTATGTCATCGTCGGCCTGTATCTGGCGGGCATGCTGGCGCTGGGCGCGGTGATCTCGACGCGCGTGCGCGCGTTCAAGGATTACTTTCTTGCCGGCGGGGCGCTGACGACGCCGCTGTTGGTATGCACGCTCGTCAGCTCGTACTACGGCATCGACGTCACGCTAGGGACAAGCGAGACTGGCTACTACTACGGCGTAGTCGCGTGGTTCTGGTACAGCTTGCCGTATTACTTCTTTATTGCGTTTGCGGCGCTGGTGATTGCCCCGCGACTGCGGCGGCGGTACGGCGGGGCAATGACGCTGCCGGATGTGCTGGAGCGGCATTACGGGATTGAAACTCGAGTCGTCGGGGCAATTGGCTGCTTTATTTACTCGGCGCCGATCATCGCCATGGCGGGGATCATGACGCTCATGGAATTCATGGGCGTGCCGAAGGGGTGGGGCCTCGCGGCGTCGATCGGCATCTGCGCGGCATACACCTCGATGGGCGGGCTGTGGGCCGACGCAATCAGCGACACGGTGCAGTTCGTATTGATGTGCGTGTCTCTGGCAATTGCAATTCCGCTGGCGGTGAACTGGGTTGGCGGGTGGGAATTTGTTGAAAGTCTGCCGATTCATTCCGAGACGAACGCGCGGCATCATCTGCTGCACCACGGCGGACTGAATGTGTGGATGCTCGTCGCGTGGTCGCTCACGGGGATCACGATTCTCGTGGAACCGGCGTTTTACCAGCGAGTGTTCGCCGCGCAAGATACGCGGAGCATTCAGCGGGCGCTGCTGGTTGGGATTCTACTGTGGGCCTCCTACGACTGGGGAGCGACGCTGTTGGGGATCATCGCCCGGGCGGCGGTCGAGCAGGGACTGTTGGAAGAGTCCTTGGCCGGCAAGGAGGCGCTGCTCACGGTGTGCATGGAGATGCTGCCGACGGGCCTGCGCGGGCTGATGATCGGCGGCATTCTGGCGGCGGCGATGTCGCAGATCGACAGCTATTCGCTCTTGGCGAGCGGCAATGTGGTGTACGACATCTACCGACCGGTTTTCAATCGCAACGCGAGCGACCGGGAGTTGCTCGTCCTGACGCGGCTGGGCGTGTTTCTGGTGATGCTGGCGGCCGCGCTGATGAGTCTGATGTTCGAGCGGATGCGCGACGCCTGGCAGTTCATGGCCAGCGTGATGGCGGCCGTGGTGTGCGTGCCGGTGCTGGCGGCCATCTTCGGTCGGCCGCGACAGGCGGCGGGATTTTGGGGCGCGACCGGCGGGCTGGTTGGGATTGTGGCGTTCTACGCTCTGCTGGTCTCGCTTGGGGAGTGGGACATGGACGAGCAGACTTATGTATGGCGGATTGGCGATATTGAGATTTGGTCGGATTACGCCGTGATTTGTACGTTGCCGGTTTCCCTGGCGGCTTTCGTGTTGGGACATTTCCTTGGAGGGCGCCGGCGATGATGGAGCTGGTCACGTGGCTGAGCGTGCTGATCCTGGGGCCCGGGTCGGTGACGATCTTTGTGTGGTTTTTGTTCAGCTTGCGCGGCGTGTTTGATCGCGATGATCATACATAGACGAGCCATCCTGGCTCGCCAAAATGTAGTCCTCTCGCTGCGCGAGAGAAAATCGTCTCGCGGAGCGAGAAGCCTACACTGAGCGGCGGTGGATTGCTTCGCGCACTTCGGGAAGCGGGTAATTGATGATTGGCTCGCCGGAGCGGGCGACTTCGTTCAGGCGCTGCCAGCCGCGGGTTAGCAGCGATTCACGTTCGTGGACGTAAGCGGGGTCGAGCGTGCGCTTGTCGAAGGGGCCTTC
>DASVCM010000741.1:0-4174 GCA_036381635.1 Lacipirellula sp. | reverse complement strand
GGCGGCGCCGGCTCGTAGCGGAGGGGCGCCGTACTGGCGGCCTCGGCGCCGCTCGGCTCTAGGCGGTTGGTTCCCGCGGCGGCGACTTCTGGGACGACGGGCGTGGGCTGCTGGGTAGATGCCGGGTCAGGCGCGACTTGGAGCTCGCTCGCGGGCGGGGCCTCAGACGTGGGCGTCGTCGCCGGAGCGGATGCAAGCTGGGCGGCGAGCGCAAGGGTCATCCCTGCTGCGAAAACATTCATTGTCTAACTCCTTTGGCGCGGGTAGCGGGCGCGCGGGCCACTGTCCGGAAGTGCGTCTGCCAGCAGTAACAAGGTGGCGACCGGGGACAGAGGCGTCAATTGGCGGGCGGGTATCGGGCGGGCATCACGGCCAATAAAGCCGAGAATGCGAATGGGCAGGACGCGCGAGTGCGCACTGGCAAGGGTTCCAGCCTAGTGAAACGGGCGGCAGCTTTCTAGCAAGAAGCTGCCCGAGGCTGCGTGGCGAACGCTCGCGTCGGGTGGCGGCTGCTCGCCGGGCGAGGTTCCAAAACAGCGTGTCGTGCGCACTGGCGAGAGTCGATTGCGGGAAACCGATTTTTCTTGGGAATCTCGCTTGCCTAATTCGAAACCGCCGCGAAAATGCGGCAAGTGCTTATCTTTTTTTAGCAGGGACGCAAATGGCTCAGACAGGGACTGCAGCCGACTTTGAGTTTGAGGTGCTGCTGGGGGGCCGCCTGGTCGGGTGCGCCACCCTGGAAGACGCCATCTGCATCAAAGCCGCCAATGACATTCTCGTGGGCGACGATCCGACGACCTATTCAGCGGAGCAGCTTGCGCCGCTGGTGGCGGTATTGAACCGCTATGGCTTCAATTGGGCGGCGGAGCTGATTGCGTAGAGAGACGCAAGATTCGCACTGCTGAAGCAGGTTCCCGCCACCCATAACGGGGTGTTCGCTGGGGCCAACTCGCGCCGGCACGGGAGATGCTAGCAGTGCTAGCAATGGAAGTGTTGTCGCTTCTGATGGACGGCTCCCGTGTCTCCGGCCCCGTTGCAATCTCATGCCTCGCGCCAGTTGGAAAGGGTTTATCCGGCTCAGTTTGGTGTCAGTACCCGTGGAAGGGTACACGGCGTCGGCGGCCGGCGAGACGCAGATTTCGCTGAACCAGCTCCACGAGGATTGCGGAGCGAGGATCCGCTACAAGAAAGTCTGTGAGGTGCATGGCGAGGTCGAGAACGACCAGATCGTCATGGGCTACCAGTATGCGAAGGACCAGTACGCGGTCATCGACCCGGATGAGCTGGACAAGCTGCGCACCGAGGCCGATCGATCGATCAACGTCGATCGGTTTGTCGATCCGGAGACGATCGACCCCATCTTCTTCGCCGGGAAAACGTACTACCTGACGCCGAACGGCCGTGCGGGCGAGAAGCCCTATGCGCTGCTCAATCGCGCGATGAGTGACGAGAATGTCGTCGGGCTCGCGCAGGTGGTGATTTCCAACCGCGAGCAATTGGTCGCCCTGCGGCCGATCGGGAAGGTGCTGGCGATCTCGGTGATGCAGTATGTGGACAACGTGCGGCAACCGGAAGAGTTCGAGAAGATGCTGCCGGACAGCGACGTTTCGTCGCAAGAGTTGAAGCTGGCGAAGACGCTCATCGCGGCGACGCGGGCTGACTCGCCGGAGTTGGAGGAGTATCGCGACCTCTATAACGATCGTCTCAAAGAGCTCGTCGAGGCGAAAGTCGAGGGACACGAGGTGGCCACGCCGCCCAAGAGCGCCGAGCCGCCAGTGATCAACCTGATGGACGCCCTGCGGGCGAGCTTGCAAAAACGGGCGAAAGGCGCGCCGAAAAAGGCAGCGCGAAAGGCGGCGAAGAAAGCGGCGTCGAGGAAACGGAAGACAGGATAGCTGGGAATGACGAATTCCCGAATAACGAATGATGAATGAAAGAAACGCTTCGTTCGCTCATTCGTCATTTCAAGTTAATTTGGGTCTGACTTGCACGTACAATCTTTCGGGCGCCCACTCGAAGTACTTGAAGAGGGCCGGGCAGAGCCAGCCTTCGGCGTCGTATTCGGGGCTGTAGTACCAGTTGCCGCCGGACTCTTCGCGGCGCCAGCGGAACTCGTGTTGACTGCCGGGAAACGGCGAGCCTGAGAAGATCAGCGTCACCCCCAGCTCGGCGCTGGGAATGCCCTGGACCATGCGGTCGATAATCACGTCGGCGCCGGCGACGAACGGTTCCTGCACCAGTTCAACGCGCGGATCGTCGAAGACCCAGATGCCGTCGCGCTTGTACGGATGAATGGCCATTAGCGAGTTCATCGCGGCGGTCGCCCTGGTGTTCCTGGCGGAGTGTTGGGCCTATAGCTCCCTTCGAAACCATTATATGTCCGCCGACGCGCAGAACCTCAATGAGAATCAACTCGCGGCGCTTCGCGCAGTAGGTCGTCGAGGTCCAGCGGCCGCGTGTACATGGCCAGTTGGCCGTCGGAGGTGCGAGGCCAGAGTTCCTGGGGGCGATCCCAATAGAGCTCGACGCCGTTTTGATCGGGATCGCGCAGATAGAGCGCTTCGCTCACGCCGTGGTCGGCGGCGCCGTCGAGCGGGATCTTTGCCGCGATGAGTCGCCGCAGCGCGTCGGCAAGGCTGGTGCGCGTTGGATAGAGGATAGCGTGGTGATAGAGGCCCGTAGCGCCGTCGGGAGGCGGATGACCGTCGCGGCTCTCCCAAGTGTTCAGGCCAATGTGATGGTGATAGCCGCCTGCGGACAAAAACGCCGCCTGATTGCCGAACATCTGCGTGAGCTCGAAGCCGAGCACGTCGCGATAGAACGCCAAGGCGCGCGGAAGATCGGCGACCTTGAGATGAACGTGCCCAATCCGCACGGCGGGATCGATCGCTTGACGAGGCGCTTCCATGGGTGCAGAAGGCGAGCAATTGACATACCGCAGCGGGGCGCCTTTCACCCAACCGTCCAGCGGTAAACGGCGTACATCACCGCCAGGGCGCCGATGATGATCCACCAAGGCTTCCGGGCGGCGGGGCGATCCTCGGACGAAACATATTCGCCGCAAGAAGGACACCGCTGCGCGTCTTCGTGGATCTCTTCGCCGCAGTAGGGGCAGGGGAGCGTGGGTTCCTCCTCGTCCTCCTCCAGGTCGAACGGGTCCGCATCGTATCCGTCATCCCAATCGTCGTCCGGAAGTTCGTTTCGATACGCCATGATGCAATAAAAATGCGATGGCTTGCGCTCGCTCGGTTACCGAATATCCGCCGCCGTGAAGCTGGACTGGACCTTACCATCCACCTGGTCGAACAACCAGTACAGCGGCTCGCGGCCTTTGCCCGCGGTGCAGCCGTCGATGATGATGAACGCCAGATACAGGTTCCAGTCGCGGATATTGCGAAGGAGGGCGTCCATCCGGCCCTGATCATATTTGCCGCGATGCTTCAGTTGCCGCCAGAGGGCATACGGTTCGTCGTGGAATTGGACGATCGCGAGCAGATCGGGATCGGGACAGTATTCCGCCAGAAAGGCGCGGGCCAGGGACGAGTGGCTGCGCGGATGGATGATCGGGATGTTCAGCTCTGCGTCGGGCTTGAACGTGTCGTGCGTGTGGATGAGGAGCCTGAGTTTCCAGCAGTCGACGTCGCTGAGCTTTGGACGAAGGACGGCGAGATTCGCTTCGAGGTCGGCAATGTGATTGCGAATCGAACCTTCGGGGTGACCATGCCGCGGTACGCCCCAATCGAGATTCTTCGCATAGCGCGGATCGCGCACGATCTCCGCCAAGATGGCTTCGTAGTCGAACATTGCACGCCCTCGTCCGAATCGGGATGCGATTCGGCGCCGGCATGCTTAGCGAAATCGGCGCCAAACAAATGCGGCGGCGCCACACGGCTGCGAGCTGGTCGCGTTGGCTTCCGCATCCAGAGGCCGCGTTCGCTCAATCCAGCTCTTCCAGCCAGACGCGCAGCTCGTTGTCGTACTCGCTCGCCAGGTCGCCGATGACGAGCGTGCGCTGGAACTCGGCGAGGCCGTCGGGGCCGGTATTGGCGTCCTCGGCGGTCGGATAGCGGAGGAGCGGATCGGGCGCCGTGAGCCGGCGGCAGATGCTCATCAGCAGATCGCTGTCGGCGACTTCGTCCGGCAGAATCTTGTCGAGCCGCTGCGGGAGCGTCCA